>NZ_JACAPZ010000017.1:0-102916 GCF_013385475.1 Pseudomonas sp. G5001 | reverse complement strand
CCGAACGCAGGTATTGCGGAGCCCTTTGCCTACTTTGGGCTGGGCCGGCATTCCGGCTTTTCCAAAGTGAGCCGCTGTAAGAGCGGAACCATAGGCCGCCGTTACCCAAATAACGGATATGCCCCCTCAAATCCCCCGCAACGCCAACATCGCCAGATACAGCAGCACCACCCCACAAGCCCCATAGCTAACCCTCTGCCACATGGGCGAAGCATTCCGCCGCAGCAAGTTGACCAACCCCGCAATCAAAAAGCACGACAACACCGACGCCAGCATAAACCCCGCAAAAAACATCAACGTCTGCCCATGGCTAGGCGCCGCCCCGACTATCCCCGATAACGCACTCCCCAGCGCCCCCCAATAGACAATGTTCTTCGGATTGGCCAGGGAAATCGCCGCCCCCACCACCAGCGCATTCTGCCCGGACCTGGGCGGCGCACTCCCGGCCTCTGGCAAGTGCCAGGCATCCATCAGGCTGCGAATCCCGAGCCAGGCCAGATACAGCCCACAAACGGCCGTCAGCGGCACCCGCACCGACTCATGCTGGATCAACAACGCCATGCCCGTAAGCCCGATCACCGCCCACACGGCATCGCCCACCAGCGAACCGATCTGCACCAACAGCGCAGGGGTAAACCCATGCAGCAGCCCACGGCGCAGCGTCTCCGCCAGCACCGCCCCCGGCGACAGGCAAAACACAAACCCAAACACCAGCGCCGAAAAAAAGATCGTCAACATGCCTGCCTTCCTTCAAGTGATGGCCGGCATTTTAGGGAAGGGTGTGTAAGTCGTCTTGAACCAGATTGCGCTTTTCAGCCCTTGAGCACGCGTTGATAGCGCCCCGGTGTGATCCCGTAGGCCGCCCGGAAATGCCGATTCAGATGGCTCTGGTCAGCAAACCCCAAGGCATGGGCAACCTGCGACGCCGCAACGCCTGAGCGCAACAGCCCCTTGGCGCGCCGGGTACGCAGTTGCATCGCCCACTGGCGTGGACTCAGCCCGGTTTCTTTCTGAAAAGCCCGCAGCAGATGGAATTTCGACAGGCCCAACTCGTCACCAAGGGTCTCGAGTGCCACCGCCTGGTGCAGGTTTTCAGCCAGCAATTCCTGGGCCTTGATCACCAACCCGCGTCCCACCGCAGTGCTGCCCGGCAAGCGGACGCCGCTGCAACCGACGACTTCGCCGAGCAGCACCACCAGGGCTTCCTCACTCAGCTCCCGGGCCAGCGGATCGACACTCAACGCACCTTCAATCGCCCCGGCGAGTTTCATCGCCAACGCCGGCTGGAAGCACAGCGAACGGTCAAACTCCAGGTGCGCCAGGCCCAGGTCAGCTGCCAATTGCTCGGCAGTCGCATACAAGCTGACAAAGCGCCACGGCTGCCCTTCGGCCGCGCCGCCGCCTTGAATCTGCCCCGGGTTGTACAGGGTGATGCTGCCTGGGCCGGCCTCGAAGGTGCGACGATCCAGCCACACCTGTTCCTCGCCGAGCAGGTTGACGCCGATCACGCATTCATCATGGCTGTGGCGGGCAAATGTCAGGCCGGTGCAGGTGGTGCTGCTGACTTCGTAGTTGCCCAGCCAGGCGTGCTGCATGGAACTCATTGAGGGGGCTCGCTGTGACCGTTGCCCGCGAGCATACGCCGGAAAAGACCTTCAGATCGACTACTCGCCCGGCTCTTCGGTTACGGCGTGGCGATGCGATCAAGCTCGGCCTTGATTTCGATGGCGCTGAGGCTGGCGAACGGAATCTCGAAAAAAGCCCGGCAGCGCCGTTCAATGATTTCCAGGGTGGCGCGGAACGCGGCGTCGACCTGGGCTTCATCGCCTTGAACATCCGACGGGTCCTCCAACCCCCAATGTGCCTTCATGGCTGGGCCGAAATACACTGGGCAAGCTTCTCCAGCAGCCTTGTCGCACACGGTGACGACGATGTCCGGCGGGCTGCCTTCAAAGGCGTCGTTGCCCTTGCTGTACAAGCCTTCGGTGCTGATGCCGGCGGCCTTCAGCGTGGTCAGGCTGCGTGGCAGCACCTGGCCCTTGGGGAAACTCCCGGAGCTGATGGCCTGGAAACCGTCCGGCGCCAGATGGTTGAACAAGGCTTCCGAAAGAATGCTGCGGCAGCTGTTGGCGGTGCACATGAACAGGACTTTCATCAAGCGAACTCCGTCAGAAACTCAGGCGCAAGGCCAGGGCGGCGAGGGTGATCAACAGTACCGGCAGGGTCAGCACGATCCCGACCTTGAAGTAGTAACCCCAGGTGATGGTGATGCCTTTGCGTGCCAGGATGTGCAGCCAGAGCAAGGTCGCCAGGCTGCCGATAGGGGTGATTTTGGGGCCTAGGTCGCTGCCGATCACGTTGGCGTAGATCATCGCGTCCTTGACCACGCCCACGGCGTGGCTGGCCTCGATGGAGAGCGCGCCGATCAGCACGGTTGGCAGGTTGTTCATCGCCGAAGACAGCAGCGCAGTGAGCACGCCGGTGCCCAAGGCCGCGCCCCATACGCCATAGCTTGCGAAGATGTCGAGCCAGGTCGCGAGGTAGTCGGTCAGCCCGGCGTTACGCAGGCCGTAGACCACCAGGTACATGCCCAGGGAGAAAATCACGATCTGCCAGGGCGCTTCCTTCAGCACCTTGCGGGTGGAGATTTTGTGGCCCTTGGCGGCGATCACCAGCAGTAATATGGCGCAGGCGGCAGAAATTGCGCTGATGGGAATGCCCAGCGGTTCCAGGGCAAAGCAGCCCACCAGCAGGATGCCCAGCACCCACCAGCCGGCGCGGAAAGTGGCGCGGTCGTGGATCGCACTGGCAGGGTCGTCGAGGTCGGCCGGGTCGTAGGTTTGCGGAATGTCCCGGCGGAAAAACCACAGCAATACGGCGAGGGTCGCGGCGACGCTCACCAGGTTCACCGGCACCATCACTGCGGCGTATTCGTTGAAGCCGATCTTGAAATAGTCGGCCGAGACGATGTTCACCAGGTTGGAGACTACCAGCGGCAGGCTCGCGGTGTCGGCGATAAACCCGGCGCCCATGACGAACGCCAGGGTGGCCGCCGGAGAAAAGCGCAACGCCAACAGCATCGACATCACGATGGGCGTGAGGATCAGCGCCGCGCCGTCGTTGGCGAACAAAGCCGATACCAGCGCGCCCAGCAGCACCATGTACGCGAACAGTCGCCGACCGCGCCCACGGCCCCAGCGCGCCACATGCAAGGCAGCCCAGGCAAAGAAGCCCGCCTCATCCAGCAGCAGGCTGATGACGATCAGCGCGACAAAGGTCCCGGTGGCGTTCCAGATGATGTGCCACACCACCGGGATGTCGGCCAGGCTGATAACCCCACAGGCCAGGGCCAGGATCGCACCCATCGTGGCGCTCCAGCCCACGCCCAGGCCCTTGGGCTGCCAGATGACCAGGATGATGGTGAACAGAAAGATAGCAACGGCAACAAGCATGAAAAGCTCTCCGCAGGATCAGCAGCAGGCGCTGGCCCGTTGTGGTCGGTCACCCATGGTTTCCAGACGCTGGGCGTCTGTTTTTAACCAGGCTTGGTTGGCTTGCAGGGTGGTGTCGAGCACTGCCGTCACCCACTCCGGCAAGGCCGGGTTGAGGCGGTAATAAATCCACTGGCCCTGGCGACGGTCCAGCAGCAACCCGCAACTGCGCAGTTGCGCCAGGTGGCGGGAGATTTTCGGCTGGCTGTCGTCCAGAGCATGGATCAATTCGCACACGCAAAGTTCGCCTTCACGCAGGATCAACAACGTCAGCCTGGCGCGGGTGGCGTCGGCCAGGCATTTGAAGACGTTGGGCGGGGAGAAAAGATCTGACATGGTCAGTGCCTTGATACATATGGAAATACGAATATACGGATATCCATATGTATTGGTCAAACCTTGTTTCATTGACCTGCGTCAAGTGCCCGACAATCGATGACAAGTGGTTGAAATTAAACTGAAACACAAATGTCCTAAAGTGCCTGCCCATTGGTGATGAAGGAAGAAAACGTGTGACCCGTGCCACTCGCAACCTGCGCAAGACCCTGGATTCCGTCGCGGACAATAACGAAACCGCGGCCTTTGACCTGATGCGCGCCGTCGAAAAGCTCAGCGATGAAGTGCTGCGCCAGCGCCTGCTCAATACCATCCACCGGCTCAACCAGGACGCCCACGAACTGCGCGAAGCCCGGGACGCGGTGGAGCGGGTGTCGGTCAAACTGGCTTGAGCACGATCGTTCAAGACAATCCCTGATACCGCTGGCATGCTTGTCGACTGACTGTCGATGAGCTTGTTGTGTATGCCTAACGCTCTGCCTCTGAACGCCTTTTCCCGTGGCGCGATTGCGATCATTCCATTGTCCCTGGCGTGTGCGCCGTGGGGATTGCTGGCCGGTTCGACTGCAATTGATGCCCAATTCACGCCACTGGAAGCCCAGGGGCTGTCGACCATCGTGTTTGCCGGTGCCGCACAATTGGTGGCCATCGGCATGGTCAAGAGCGGCGCCAGCCTGATTTCGATCCTGCTGACCACCTTGCTGCTGACCTCCCAGCATTTGCTCTACGGCATGCACATGCGTCCCACGCTGTCGCCGCTCAAACCACGGTGGCGCATGAGCCTGGGCTTTTTGCTGACCGACGAATTCTTCGCCCTGGTCAGCCAGTACGACCGCCAGACCTTCAATCGCTGGTACGCCCTGGGCGTCGGCCTGACGTTCTATATCATCTGGAACGTCTTTACCTTCGCCGGCATCGTGCTCGGCAAAAGCATTCCCGGGCTGGATCAACTGGGCCTGGAATTCTCGATCGCAGCGACCTTTATCGCCCTGATCACCCCGGTAGTGCGCGACGTGCCGACCATCGTCTGCGTAGCCGTGTCGTTGCTGTGCTCGGTTTGGCTGAGCTACCTGCACTGGGAATCGGCGGTGGTGGTGTCCGGTGTGTTGGGGATGAGCGCAGGGTATGCCTGCAAGCGGCTGGGAGTAGGGCAACAATGATCTTCGTGATGATTTTTGGCATGGGTTTGATCGTGTTTCTCAACCGCTACCTGTTTCTCGAGCCGCGCCTGCCGGTGCGCCTCAATCGCGGGGCGCGGGAGTTTCTCGGGTTTGCCGTACCGGGGATGCTCACCGCCATCTGCGGCCCGATCATTTTCCTGGCTGATCACAAGCTCAACCTGAGTGTAGGCAACCCCTACCTGCTGGCCGGAATCAGCGCCGTGGCGTTGATGTTCTGGACCCGTAGCGTGCTGATCACCGTGTTGCTGAGCATGGCGCTGTTCTATCTGTTCCGCTGGCTGCTCTGACCAACAAACTCCTGCTACGGGGGGAGCAAAACCAAGGCAAAAAAAAGCCTGCGGGAGGGCAGGCTGGAAGGGAGACTTCTTAAAAATGAGCCTGCCGACTATAGGCGGCGAGGTCTTCCTTCACAGTGAAACAAAGTTCATGAATCTGTCAGCTATTCGATAACCGGGGCGGCGGCTTTCTTGTTGGCTTTCGCCTCGGCCGCCAGGCATTCCAGGGCAAACTGCTCGGTGTAGGTCATCTGGATCGGGGTGCTTTCGCCCTTCACGGTGCGCTCGCCGTCAAGGATGTAGCGGATGCGCTTGTCGGTCACGCCGATGCGTTTGGCGATCCACGAAGGCGTCTGGCCGATGCGGCTGATCAGCTTGTCGGCGTAGTCGGTGGAGGGGTTGTAGCGCTCGGCATTGGGTGTCATGGGGTTTCCGGGTAAAAGCGGGTTCGTAAGTAGGCGGCAGGGTGACGCAATAATCCTTCGGTGTCGCCTGCTAATGGTACAGTCGCGTTTTTTCCAAGGAAGCTTCGGTATGCGGATGGTGGTAATTGGCGCTTTGGTCCTGGCATCGCTGGCCGGTTGCGCGGGCTCGAAGATGAAAGAGGCGCGTACCGGCGCGCCCTACAAAACCCTGGCCTCGGACAAGGCTCCGCTGGTGGTTGCCCAGTGCATCCAGTTCGGCTGGCAGGATGAAGCGGTGTTCGGGGTGGATGCCGGTGGTTTCATGGAGCCTGCACAGGCTGGTGGCTTCACCATCTACACCACGGCAGGTGACTATTTTGTCGACGTGCGCAGTGCCGGCGCCGGCGCCTCCGTCAACTATTACGCGGCCCAGGATGACTATCCGGCCAAGCGCCGCCTGGCGGCACTGGCGACCTGCCTGTAATCCATTCCGTTAGAAAAGTTCAGAAATGCCCTGCGGACAGTCCCGCAGGCATTGTTTTAGTATTTTCCCGCTCACCCGGCGTGACGGCTCTTTACCGGTACAGGGATGTCGAGGCCGGAGCGTCGGGAGGGCAACTGTTTTCTAGCGGGGCATGTACCCCAGGTGCCAGCGCCGCGGAATCTTCAGCGACACCAGCCCCAACAGCGCCGACAGCACCCCGCTGACCAGCAGCGCACGAATCCCCATGTGGTGCTCCAGCAACGCACCGATCACCGCACCCACAAACATCCCGGCCCACGGGATCAGTTGCACGCGCCAGCCGTTGCGGCGTTCACCGAGCATCCAGCGGCCCAGTCCGCGACCAAAGCGTGACAGCGCCCCGGTGACATAGGTAAGCCCCACGGGCAACCCGTTCACTTCTTCGACGGCGGCATTCAGCATGCCCATGGCGATGATCGCTGCCAGCAACGCCGGCAATTGATCGGCAAACGGCCAGGCCGCAGCCCCGCACAGCAGGGTGGCGATGCACAGCAACAAGGGCAGGGCGTGGCGCCGGCTGACGCGGCTGACCATCACGCCCAGCGCATTCCCGCCGATAAACGTCGCCACCAGCAGTGTCAGGCGCGCGGTAAGGCCCAGGTCGCCTTCGCTGATCGCCACGGCGAGGCGCGTGGTGTTGCCGCTCATGAACGACACAAAATCCCCGCTGGCCATGAAACCAATCGCATCGGTCATGCCCGCCAGCACGGAAAGGCTGGCCACCAGCAGCAACCCGACACGCCCGCGCCATTTGTGGCGATGCAGCAAGGCGGCGTTGGTGTAGGGCTTCAGGGATGAAGGCAGCATGGGGCCGGGTTCCTCGGTGAGATTATCCGGCCACTACCGTAGGGCGCTTCGTGCTCCGCTGCAATGACTTGGCGCACTTACAGGCGTTCGGCCAGTTGCTCCAGAAACATCGCCAGCCCGACTTCCTCGGCTTTCAAGCCTTTGCGCACTCGGGGCTTGGGCAGTTTCGCCAGTTCGCCCAGGCTGAAATGCTCCAGCACCGCCGGGTGGATGTAGCACTTGCGACACACCGCCGGCGTGTTGCCCAGTTGCTTGGCAACGTTCTTGACCATCTCCACCACATGTTTCCTGGCGTCGGATTCCGGCTGCCACTCAAGCTCGCGCAGCACTGCCAGCGCCAGGGCGCTGCCGGCCCAGGTGCGGTAGTCCTTGGCGGTAAAATCCGCGCCGGTCAGGGTGTGCAGGTAGGCATTCACATCGGTGGAACTGACGGTATGGCGCTCGCCGTTCTCGTCCAGGTACTGGAACAGGTTCTGCCCCGGCAACTCCAGGCAACGCTTGATCACCGTGGCCAGGCGCCGGTCCTTGACGCTGATCTGGTGCTCGATGCCGCTCTTGCCGCGAAACTGGAACAGGATCTCACTGCCCTTGATGTCCACATGGCGGGTGCGCAGGGTGGTCAGGCCGTAGGAGCGGTTGTCGCGGGCATATTGGGTATTGCCGACGCGGATCAGGGTGGCGTCGAGCAGCAGCACCACCGTGGCCAGGACCTTTTCCCGATTGAATCCGGGCGCCTCGATCTGTGCTTCCAACTGTTTGCGCAACTTGGGCAGCGCGCTGCCGAACTGTTGCAGCCGGGAATACTTGTCGGTGTCGCGCACCTCGCGCCAGCGCGGGTGGTAGCGGTACTGCTTGCGCCCCCGGGCATCCCGCCCGGTGGCCTGCAGATGGCCGCGCGGGTCGGCGCAGATCCACACATCGGTATAGGCCGGCGGCACTGCCAGTGCGTTGATGCGTTTGATTTCGTCGGCATCGGTTATGCGTGTGCCGTCGGCCTTGAAGTATTGGAATTTGCCCCGCAGCTTTTTCCGGGAGATCCCGGGCTGGGTATCGTCGACGTAATGCAGGTCGCGGGGCAGGTCGGCAAGCAACGCAGGATCGGGCATGGCGCAAATTCCTTGGCAGGTATTTCTGATTGACCGCAGGGTTTTGCGGTCGTGCCAACAAGTTTGCTCCCCCATAGCAGCTGTCGGACAGTCAGGCCAGTACCGCCACCGCCTTGATTTGCGCCCACAGCGGCTGGCCGGGATGCAGCTGCAGCTGGTCCCGCGAGTAACGGGTGATGCGCGCCAGCAGCGGCGTGCCGGCGGCGTCCAGGCTTACCAGCACGTGGGCTGCGTTGTCCGCCGGGATTTCCTGGGTCACCGTCACCGGCAGGCGATTGAGGATGCTGCTGTGTTCCTCGGCCTGCAGGCTCAAGCTGACGTCCCGCGCCTGGATCTTGAAACGCAACTGTTTGCCCAGCGCCAATGGTGCATGGGCCACGCGCATCTGCAATTGGCTCGCGGGCAATTGCAGGGTGAGCAACTGGTAATGCGCGTCGTAGGCGCAGACCGTTCCGTTGATCACCACGCCGGCGTCGTCGCCCAGGGCCATGGGCAGGTCAAGCCGGGCCAGGGTTTCGCCGATGGGGCCGCTGGCCAGGGCCTTGCCTTCACTGAGCAACACGATGTGATCAGCCAGGCGCGCCACTTCGTCCTGGGCATGGCTGACGTACAGCACCGGAATCTCCAGTTCGTCATGCAGGCGTTCGAGATACGGCAGGATCTCGCTTTTGCGTTTGCTGTCCAGCGCGGCCAACGGTTCATCCATCAGCAACAGGCTCGGGCTGGTGAGCAGGGCGCGGGCGATGCCGATGCGCTGGCGCTCACCGCCGGAAAGGTGCTGCGGATGGCGGTCCAGCAGGTGGCCGATGCCCAATAGTTCGGTGGCGTGGCTCATCTCCACCCGGCGTTGCTGGCGCGGGATGCGCTTGAGGCCGAACTCCAGGTTGGCCAGTACCGACAAATGCGGGAACAGGCTGGCTTCTTGAAACACGTAGCCCAGGGCGCGTTTGTGGGGTGGCACGAACAGTCCTTTGCGGCTGTCTTGCCAGACCTCGTCGTTGATCTGCACGAAACCCTCTTCAGCCCGCTCCAGCCCGGCGATGCAACGCAGGCAGGTGGTCTTGCCGGAGCCGGAATGGCCGTACAGCGCCGTCACCCCGCGACCGGGCAGGTGCAGGTCGACGTCCAGGGCAAACCCGGAATACTTCAGTTGCAGGCGTACCTCGATCATCGACATCAGCTCCAGCCCGCCTTGGTTTTACGGCTGGAGTAGAGCGCCAGCAACACCAGGAAAGAAAACACCACCATGGACCCGGCCAGCCAGTGGGCCTGGGCATATTCCATGGCTTCGACGTGGTCGTAGATCTGCACCGAGACGACCCGGGTCTTGTTGGGAATATTGCCGCCGATCATCAGTACCACGCCGAACTCGCCGACGGTGTGGGCAAAACCGAGAATCGACGCGGTGATAAACCCCGGGCGCGCCAGGGGCAGGATCACCGTGAAAAAGGTGTCCCAGGGATTGGCCCGCAAGGTCGCGGCCACTTCCAGTGGGCGAGTGCCAATGGCGGAGAAGGCGTTTTGCAACGGCTGCACCACGAACGGCATCGAATAGATCACCGAGCCAATCACCAGCCCGGCGAAGCTGAAGGTCAGGGTGCCCAGGCCCAGCCATTGGGTGAACTGGCCGAAGTAGCCGTTGGGGCCCATGGTCAACAGCAGGTAGAAGCCGATCACCGTGGGTGGCAACACCAACGGCAAGGCCACCACCGCGCCAATGGGGCCGCGCCACCACGAGCGGGTGCGCGACAGCCAGAGGGCTATCGGAGTGCCGATGATCAGCAGGATGACCGTGGTCAGCGATGCCAGTTTCAGGGTCAACCAGATCGCGGAAAAATCGGCACTCGACAGCGGCATTTACAGCTCGTAACCGTAGGACTTGATCACCGCGGCGGCTTTCGGACCCTTGAGGTATTCAACCAGGGCCTTGGCGGCGGCGCTGTCCTTGCCCTTGTTGAGGATTACCGCGTCCTGCTTGATCGGGTCATGCATCGACGACGGCACGATCCAGGCCGAACCGCTGGTGACTTTGCCGTCCTTGTAGATCTGCGACAGCGCTACAAAACCCAGTTCGGCGTTGCCGGTGGAGACGAATTGATAGGCCTGGGTGATGTTCTGGCCTTCAACGAGCTTGTCCTTGACCTTCTCGGTCAGGCCTTCCTTCGCCAGCACCTGGGTGGCGGCCAGGCCATAAGGCGCGGCTTTCGGGTTGGCGATGGACAGGTGCTGGAACTGGTTTTTCTTCAGCACTTCGCCCTTGGCATCGACGTAGCCTTCCTTGGCCGACCATAGCGCCAGGGTGCCGACCGCGTAGGTGAAGCGCGAGCCCTTGACGGTGTCGCCCTCGGCTTCGAGCTTCTGCGGGGTGGTGTCGTCGGCGCTGAGGAACACTTCAAACGGCGCGCCGTTCTTGATCTGGGTGTAGAACTGGCCGGTAGCGCCGTAAGCAGCGACCAGTTTATGGCCGGTGTCTTTTTCAAAGTCGGCGGCAATCGCCTGGATCGGTGCGGTGAAGTTGGCAGCCACGGCCACCTGTACTTCATCGGCATTCGCCGAGGAGAAGCCAAACGCGGCGATCAGGGTAGCGAGGGCCGTGGGGGCCAGGCGTGAGGCGCGAATCATCATCAAGAAGCTCCTTGGGGTTTGCGGCTTGTTATAGGCAGAAGGGGACTACCGCTATGTATGGGAATATATAGCGGTTGGCCACTGCCGGTACAGCGCAAAGTTGTCCCGGGAGTTCAGGTTCAGCGTCGGCCGAGTTTTTCCAGGGTTTGCGCGGCCAGTTGCAGCGTCAGGTCATAGCTGGAGATGTCTTTGCCGAGGCGCAGCGCCTGGCCCGACCACAAGTTGCTGAAGCCGGCTTCGTCCTTGGCCTTGAGCGGCATCAACGCACCGCCGGACAGCGGGAACGCCGGCGCCGTGGGGTTGATCGCGCCCAACTCACGCATTACGCGGTTGATGATGCCCCGCGCCGGGCGCCCGGTGAACAGGTTGGTCAGCGCGGTTTCACTGGCCTGGGCAGTGCGCAAGGCGTGGTGGTGTGACTTCGAGACGGTGGCCTCGGGGGTAAACAGGTACGCGGTGCCAATCTGCACCGCTGACGCGCCAAGGGCGAAGGCCGCGACAATGCCCCTGGCATCCCCGATGCCGCCGGCCGCAATCACCGGCACACGAACGGCATCGACAACCTGTGGCACCAGCGCCATGGTGCCGATCTGGCTATTCAGGTCGTCGCTGAGGAACATCCCGCGATGGCCACCGGCTTCGCTGCCCATGGCGATGATTGCATCGCAGCCGTGCTGTTCCAGCCAGATGGCTTCTTCGACGGTGGTAGCCGACGACAGCACTTTCGCCCCGGTGGCCTTGACCCGGTCCAGCAGGGATTTTTCCGGCAGGCCGAAGTGAAAGCTCACCACTTCCGGGCGGAATTCTTCCACCACTTCACAGGCGGCGTTGTTGAACGGTGCGCGGTTGGAGACGGGCGTCGGCGCGTCAAAATCGGCGCCCAGCTCGCGGTAGTAGGTTTCCAGCAGGTTCTTCCACTGAAGGTCGCGGTGAGCATCCGGCGTCGGTGGCTGATGGCAGAAGAAATTTACGTTCAGCGGCCGCGAACTGGCCTGGCGAATCGTGGTGAGTGCTTCGCGCAGTTGCTCGATGCTGAGCGCCGCCGCCGGCATTGAACCGAGGGCGCCGGCCTGATTGGCCGCAATCACCATAGCCGTGCTCGTGGCATTGGCCATGGGCGCCTGAATGATCGGTAACTCGATGCCCAGCAGGTCAAGAATTCGGGTGTCTGGCCAGGTGCTCATGGGACGCTTCTCCAACGGTGGAATGCTGTTCCGTCGTTTTAGCAGGGCCAGGCAGCACCAGGCCAGTCTGTATTATTCACTGGACGAATCCAGTGTTTCATGGGCGGTTATCAGTTGATGGCGTCGCCCAGTACTGCATGAATCCGTTGGGCAATGTGCGCGGCGTGGGTTTCCAGGGCGAAGTGGCCGGTGTCGAGTAATTCCACCACGGCGTTGGGGTTGTCGCCTTTGTAGGCATGGGCGCCCGGCGGGATGAAGAAGGGATCGTTCTGGCCCCAGATCACCAGCGCCGGCACTTGCGTGGCCTTGAAAAACGCCTGGAACGCCGGGTACAGCGTCAGGTTGTTGCGGTAGTCGAGGAACAGGTCCAACTGGATCTCGTCATTGCCGGGACGCTGCATCAGGAGCACGTCGAGCATGTAGGACTCCGGCGCCACCAGCTCCGGTTGCGACACGCCATGCAGGTACTGATAACGCGTGCCTTCCAGGCTGATGACCGCGTTGCGGATCACCTCGCGATTGGCCTGGCTCGGCTCGGCCCAGTAGGCCCGGATCGGACCCCAGGCGTCACCCAAACCTTCCAGGTAGGCATTGCCGTTTTGCGATATCAGCGCGCTGACCCGTTCCGGGTGGGCCACGGCCAGGCGCAGGCCCACCGGTGCGCCATAGTCGAACACATAGAGGGCATAGCGACTGAGGTTCAGGGCCTCGACGAAGTGGCCAGCGGTGATCGCCAGGTTATCGAAGCTGTAGTGGTAATTGCGTTCGGCGGGGACTTCAGTGAAGCCGAAGCCTGGCAAGTCCGGGGCGATGATCCGGTAACGGGTGGCAAGCAGCGGGATCAGGTCACGGTACATATGGGACGAACTGGGAAAGCCATGCAGCAGCAACAACACCGGCGCGGACGGGTCGCCGGCTTCACGGTAGAAAATGCGCACACCATCGGCATCAACGTGCTGATAGCGAACAACCGGGGCTGAAATCGACATGATCGGAGTCCTCTTTGTAACTGGTTAAATTGATTTGTTGGGTTACTGGTTTTGCAGGCTGCGCTTGAAAATGTAACCTGTCAAATTAATCTAATGGGTTACTGATTGACGAATTTAGTAACTATTCAAAAGCGAAATCAGCGGTTACGATGGCGCGGACTTGAAGAGGATTCGCCATGCCCGCCATCACCCCATCCCCATTGGAACCCTACGTCCTGGCTGATCATCCCGTGCTGGACATGCTCAATACCCGGGCGAATGTCGACGGTGTGCCCTTTGAATTCTGGCAAGGCGATGCCGATGTCGAGCGCTGGCTGGTGCGGCTTGGCTGGGCCGAGGAGGGCGCAGTACCGGTATTTGAGGAGGGGGCACTGCTGGGCGCGGCGCGGGGATTGCGGGAAGTGATCCGCGTGTTACTGGAACAGCGCAAGGCCGGCCAGCAGGGCGATCCCGGCGCGCTGAATGCGTTCCTGCGCAAGGCGGTCAGTCACCCGCAACTGGCTTGGCCGGCGCCTGGCGAGTTGCGGCTGGAGCGCCAGCGCAAGGTGCAGACTGCCGAGCAGTTCCTGGCGCCGATTGCCGAAGTCGCCGCGACGTTACTGGTGGAAGGGGATTTCGGCCTGATCCGCACCTGCGAACATCCCGAGTGCGTGCTGTGGTTCTACGACCGCACCAAGGGCCACAGGCGCCGCTGGTGCAGCATGGCGCTGTGTGGCAATCGGCATAAGGTGGCCGAGTTTCGCAAGCGCAAACTGGTGTAGACGTCCTCAGGATTCTGCCGGGCTTTCGCGCTCCAGCAACTGCCGCTTGCGCTCGACACCCCAGCGGTAGCCCGACAGATTGCCGTCGGCGCGCACCACGCGATGGCAGGGAATCGCCACCGCCAGGCTGTTGGCACCACACGCCTGGGCCACGGCGCGATAGGCGGTCGGCGCGCCGATGCGCTGGGCGATCTCGGCGTAGCTGGCGGTGCACCCCACCGGGATTTCCCGCAAGGCTTGCCACACGCGTTCCTGAAACGCAGTGCCGCGCAAGTCCAGGGGCAAGTCCAGGCCCAGGGCCGGCGCTTCGATAAAGCCCACCACCTGGGCGATCAATTGTTCGAAGTCGTGATCGGCACCCAGCAGATTGGCGCGGGGAAACTGGTCCTGCAGGTCGCGCACCAGTTTGTCCGGGTCATCCCCCAGCAGGATCGCGCACACACCGCGATTGCTCTGGGCCACCAGAATGGCGCCCAATGAGCATTGGCCAACGGCAAAGCGAATATCCGTGTTGGTGCCGCCGGCTTTGTAGTCGCGGGGCTTCATGCCGAGCAATTGGTCGGCAGCCTCATAAAAGCGGCTGTTGGAATTGAAGCCGGCGTCGTACAGCGCATCGGTCACCGAGTGCTGGTCCTTGAGGCCGTCCCGTACCTTGCGCGAGCGATGAGCACTGCCGTAGCGCTTGGGCGTCAGGCCGGTCACCGCCTTGAACACCCGATGAAAATGGAACGGGCTCAAGCCGGCGAGGGCGGCCAGATCTTCAAGGGGCGGCAGGGTTTCGGCCTGTTCGATGTGCCGACAGGCCGCTGCCACCAGTTGCGCATGGCGTGCGGCCACCTGGGTCTGGTCCCCCGACGCGCGCTTGTTGGGCCGGTAGCCCGCCGCTTCAGCCTGTTGCGGGGTGTCGAAGAACTCGACATTCTCCGGGCGCGGCCGCCGCGCGGAACTGCTGGGGCGGCAGTACACACCGGTGGTTTTTACGCCATAGACGAAGGTCAGGTCGGCCTTGGCGTCGCGGGCGACGATGGCGGCCCAGCGTGGGTCTTGTTCGGTGGCGTGGCGCGCGGTCATGGTGGTGGCTCCTGGTTGAAGAATGCCAGGTTAGTCCCGTGGGGCATTCCCATCACTCCGATGCTTGCGGTCAAATTCATCCGGCCGTGCGAAACGTCAGGTTGATGCGCTGCGGCCCCATGACCGGATGCGTGCCGGGCTTGATCGGCATCACGCCGTGAAAGCGCAGGCGGTCCACGCCGCCCCATACCACTACGTCGCCATGGAACAGCGAGACTTTTTGCGTCTTGTCGCTGCGCTCATGGCCGCCGAACAGGAAGATCGCCGGTAAACCCAATGACACGGAGACCACCGGGGCGGCATAGCGACGCTCGTTTTTGTCCTGGTGCAGGGACATTTTCGCGCCTGGCACATAGCGGTTGATCAGGCAGGCATCCGGCTCGAAATCGTCGAAACCTGCATCTGCTGCCGCCATCACGGCCAGTTCGCGCAATGCGGCCGGCAGGGCTGGCCAGGGTTGTTGGTTATTCGGGTCAATCGGGGAGTAGCGATAACCGGTGGAGTCGGTCGTCCAGCCCAATTCACCGCAACTGCTTAACGCCGCCGACATGGTAAAACCACCGGGCGTGACCATTTGCCGGAAGGGCGATTGAGCCAATACCCGTCGCAGTTCCGGTAGCAAACGCTCGACCCAGGGCAGGGCATAGCCCCTGAGGACGTAGGATTGTTCACCGATTTGCTCGCGCCCCGGGGGCTGTTGCAGCGCCTCATCGGCGAACAAATCGGCGGTTGATCCGGGAAGGGTCTTACTGCGCATCGTGAAAAATCACTCCCAAGGTATGCCGGGTACCACTGTGCAGAACACTGACCCCATGGCGCAAGGTCACCCGATGAAACCCCCTCACACTCGGCATGGGTCGCTGATTGACCGCGAAGATTACCGCGTCACCCTGGTTAAGAGGGACGACCTGGGCCCGGGATTGCATTCTTGGCCGCTGCTCCGTCAGCACCAACTCCCCGCCACGAAAGTCCTCTCCCGGCTGCGACAACAGGATGGCAACTTGTAGGGGAAACACATGTTCCCCGTACAGATCCTGATGCAGGCAGTTGTAGTCGCCTGGACCGTATTGCAGCAATAACGGGGTAGGGCGTTGCTGCCCGGCTGCGTGGCAGCGGGCAATGAAGTCGGCATGGTGCGCCGGATAGGTGATCGGCAGGTTCATCTGTTCGTTCCAGCGATTGGCCTGGGGCGCCAGGAACCCATACAGCTGTTCACGCAGCGCGCGGATCGGCGCTGGCAGCGGGTAGCGGAAATATTTGTATTCGCCCCGGCCAAAGCCGTGCCTGGCCATCATCACATGGGAGCGAAACAGTTCGGGTCGGGGGTAGTGGCCGCTCAGTTCAGCGCATTCCTGCTGATCCAGCAGGGCCGGAATCAGTGCGTTACCCTGTTCATCAAGGGCTTGCTCGATGGCGGCCCAGTCCAGCTTGGCCAGGCGTTCATGCAGTGGAGTGGAAGGCATCGACAAGTTCCTGTGGCAGCGCATTAGGGCTGCCAGTCTAGAAAGTCGTCAGCGTCAGAACACTCCGATGCTTGCGCTCGAATTACAGCGCCTTGCTCACATTGATGTCGGTAATCTCATCGCTGGCATCGTGGATTTTCTCCAGGGCTTCCTTGGCTTCCTCCACGCTGCCTGCTTGCAGTTGGGCGAACTCGAAGCGGCGCTCACCGTTGAGTTTGTACTTGATCACATATTTGGTGGTAGTCACGGGCATTCCTGTCAGCTCAGTTTCGAATTGGTGCGGCGCACAATGCGGATCTTGTGGGACAAGGTCGGCTTTTTGGTCACGCTGATGGCGCGGCGGGTCACGACGTCCAGGGTGATGTTCCAGAACCCGGTGCTGGGCGCAGTGATTTTTGCCGGGAACTTGTCGAACGCGCCGCCGTGGTAAGTATGGCGGCCGCCGTTCTTGAAGCTGCGAAAGTTGGCATCGCTCATCAGGCGGATGTTGCAGGTTTGCGAGCATTCAATGACGACAATATCTCCTTCATTGAGGTGCTCACGCTGGTGGATGAATTTCATAAGGTGTCTCCAGAAGGGCTTTTTCTGAAAAATCAGAACGATACGTAGGTTAAGATGGAGTTTATCAGCCCCAGCACGTTTATTATCGGACCGTCGTCGACGACTTCGACAATTTAAAACAGTTATTTACCGAGTTATCAGGGATAAATCCTACGTGGGCGGGAGAAAAATACCTTCTTCGCTGTCGTAGGGTCTTTATCGGAGGTTTTTATATGAAGTGGAGTGTGTTGGTTCTGGCCCTGGCGTTGGGTGGATGTGCTTCGGTGGCGGATATCAAGCAGACCCCACCAACGCTGGCAGTGATCTCCGGGAAAAAACCACAGGAATACGCGGCGTGCGTTGTCCAGAAATTGTCTAAAACCCGCAGGCCTTCGCAGATCGAGCCTCACAAGGATGGTGTTCAAGTTATCGTACCGCAGAAGTTTTCTGCCGACCCGTCGGCCATTTTTGAAATTGAAGAGCGCTCCAGCGGGAGCAGTATCAAGCTCTACGAGAGCATGTCCAATGTGCCTATTCGTCCAGGTGACGTGAAGGCTGCGGGGGAAGCGTGCATTTCCGGCTGAGTCTGTAGCCGCCCACCTCGAATCCGATCAAGAAGCCCGACCCTGCTACCGCAGCGTCGGGCTTTTTTGTGCGCGATGTTCAGTGCACCGTCCTTTTGCTCGCGGATGAGTGTTGTCGCGACCGGGCCATTGCCCTACCATTTGTAGGCTTATGCCTAATTCGCCTAAGCATATAACTATAAAAATGGAGTCGTGATGATGTCTCTGGAACGAGTTCTGATGGGTAGCGCGTTGTTGCTGATGTTGGGCAATGCACACGCGCTGGAGGGGAAAAACGTTTATATGCAGGGCGGCTCGCAGCCGGGAGCTGCGCCGTGCGTGGCCTGCCACGGGGCTGATGGCCTGGGGCTGGCAGCCGCGGGTTTTCCGCGTTTGGCCGGTTTATCGGCGGGGTATTTGCGTAAGCAACTGCAGGATTTTAAAAGTGGCGCCCGTAACAGCCCGGTGATGCAACCGCTGGCCAACGCCCTGACGGAAGAGGAAGTCAGCGCTGTAACCCGGCAGCTGGCGGCAATGCCTGCGCCCGCACCTGTGCCGGTGCACCGCAGCGAGATGCCTACTGACGCTGCGCAAAAGATTGCCCTGCAAGGTGCGTGGGAGCGCCAGATTCCGGCCTGTGTCAGCTGTCATGGCCCGGCCGGCGTGGGCGTCGGCGACGGGTTTCCACCCCTGGCCGGACAATCTGCGGCCTACCTCGCGGCGCAGTTGAACGCCTGGCGCAGCGGCACGCGCCATAACGATCCGAATGATCTGATGGGCCATATCGCCAAATCCCTCAGCGCTGAAGAAGTGCAGGCCGTGGCCACCTATTTTGCCTCGTTGAGCGGCCAGGAGGCCAAGCCATGAAGCGCTTCTTGTTTGCTCCGCTGCTGGGAAGCCTGATCGGCGTACCCGTCCATGCCGCCCCTATTGCCATGGAAGACCAGTCACAGTTGCAGCCAGCCGGCGCTCATGGGGCTGCCGTGCAGTTCCAGCCGCCCAAAGAAAGCGAGCTGCCGGACAACGCCTACGGCAAGCTGGTGAAACAGGGCTACGCGCTGTTTGTCGACACCAAGCGCCTGGCGCCGCAATTTGTCGGTAATGGCCTCAATTGCAGCAATTGCCACCTGGACCAGGGTCGCCTGGCCAATTCGGCGCCGCTGTGGGGTGCCTACCCGATGTACCCGGCGTATCGAAAAAAGAACGACAAGGTCAACACCTTCGCCGAGCGTTTGCAGGGCTGTTTCCAGTTCAGCATGAATGGCGGCACGCCACCGGCTGCAGACAGCCCGGAGATTACCGCGCTGTCGGTGTATGCCTACTGGCTGGCGAGCAAGGCTCCCTTGGGCGTCGAACTGCCGGGCCGTGGCTACCCGGACGTGCCGGCACCCGCCAAGGGTTACGACCTGGCCCAGGGCGCAGAGGTCTACAAGGGCCAGTGCGCGGTGTGCCATGGCGCCGAAGGCCAGGGCCAGAAAGTGGGCGACAACTACGTGATGCCGCCGCTCTGGGGTAAAGACTCCTACAACTGGGGCGCCGGGATGCATCGAATCAATACGGCAGCGTCCTTCATCAAGCACAACATGCCCCTGGGCCAGGGCGGCAGCCTGACCGACCAGCAAGCCTGGGACGTGGCGGCCTACGTCAACCGTCACGAGCGTCCTCAGGACTCGCGCCTCGTGGACGGCTCCGTGGAGAAAACCCGGGTGAAGTTCCACGCCAATGACGGCGTCAATCTTTACGGGCAGACGGTCGATGGCGTACTGATCGGGCAAGGCATCCGTTAAACTGTCGATAACCCATAAAAAATGCCGCTGAATCAGCGGCATTGTCTTTTCGGAAACTCAGTCATGAAACGTGAGCAAGTCAGGGAACAGCATGCAGGGGGGCATATTTCTGCGACCCATGTGATTCAAAATCCCGCGGATACGGGCGAGTGGATCGTGTTCTTCAAGAAGAGCGGCGGTCGCAGTTACTTCCTGGTGGATGACCAGGATGAAGTCGAATCCTTCTCCCGCCTGGACGACTTGATCGAGACCATTCGCGGCCTGGGCATCAAGTTCGCCGAAATTCACATGTAATTATTTGCAGACCACCGTCACGCTGCGGGTCTTGTAGTTGCCGACATCCTTGCCCAGGGTCTTGTCGCTTTCTTTCAGGGCCGGTGTGCCTTCGGTGCCGACAATCCGGTAGCCGGTGCCCGCGCAGGACGCATCAGCCTTTTCATAACAGCTGGCCCAGGAGTTGGCTTCGCCGGAGCAGTCGATGGCCAGTCCTTGTTCGCCGTTCTTCAGGACCGTGTCGGAAGTGGTGGTGCAGCCACCGGTAAGCGCCAGTACCGCAATCAGTGCCAGGATCTTGTTCATGTAGGAGTCGTCATCAGGGTGTTGGAGGGGAGCGCTGACACTGTCGTGGGGCGTTACAGGCGAGATTATAGCGAACCGCCATCAACGTACAGACAAACACAAAAAAGCCCCGTCAAACGAGGCTTGATTGGCGTTACCGCGGTGTTACTTGGTTTTCGGACGCTTGCTCGACGCGTGGCCGGCCTCATCCACAAACACTTCGGCCACGGCACAGGCTTGAGCTTCGGTCGCGAATGCGCCGGCAACGCTGTCGCCATGGAAGTTGATCAAGTGCCAGCCGTCCGCTCGCTTGGTGATCAGGTAGCCGTTCACGCCTTTTGGTTCTGACATCTATCAATCTCGTTGTCTGGTTCAAGGGCGTAATGATAGCGCCAAACGGCGTGGGGCGGCGCAAGTTGTTGCAGGTCAGTGCCGATCGTCATAAAGCGTGCTAAAAAGGTTGGAGCCCTTTGAATGACGGGCACAAGCCGACGATTTCTAACAGCGGCGAAGGTACTTGATTGAATGCCGGCGGAACTTACGCCGACATTTTTTCTCTATGTTGACATCGCAACGCCAGCAGGACCCATTGTAAGGTGACTGCGGCCTGATTAGACTGCGCCGAATTTCGTACGCACAGCCCTTTGTAAGGACTCATATGATCAAGAAATGCTTGTTCCCAGCAGCCGGTTACGGCACTCGCTTCCTGCCAGCGACCAAGGCCATGCCCAAAGAAATGCTGCCGGTGGTGAACAAGCCACTGATCCAGTATGGCGTGGAAGAAGCACTGGATGCCGGCCTGAACGAAATCTCGATCGTGACCGGCCGTGGCAAACGCGCCCTGGAAGACCACTTCGACATCAGCTACGAGCTGGAAAACCAGATCAAGGGCACCGACAAGGAAAAATACCTGGTCGGCATCCGTAAGCTGCTCGACGAGTGCTCGTTCTCCTACACCCGCCAGACCCAAATGAAAGGCCTGGGTCACGCGATCCTGACCGGTCGTCCGCTGATCGGTGACGAACCGTTCGCCGTGGTACTGGCCGATGACCTGTGTGTAAACCTGGAAGGCGACGGCGTCCTGACCCAGATGGTCAAGCTGTACCAGAAGTACCGTTGCACCATCGTCGCGGTTCAAGAGGTCGATCCTCAGGAAACCAACAAGTACGGCGTGATTGCCGGCGACGATATCGGTGATGGCCTGATCCGCGTACGCGACATGGTTGAAAAGCCAGCGCCGGAAGATGCTCCGTCGAACCTGGCGATCATCGGCCGCTACATCCTGACCCCTGACATCTTCAAGCTGATCGAAGAAACCGAGCCAGGCAAGGGTGGCGAGATCCAGATCA
This sequence comes from Pseudomonas sp. G5001, assembly GCF_013385475.1. Taxonomy (NCBI): domain Bacteria; kingdom Pseudomonadati; phylum Pseudomonadota; class Gammaproteobacteria; order Pseudomonadales; family Pseudomonadaceae; genus Pseudomonas; species Pseudomonas sp. G5001. Next base: position 81,903 of record NZ_JACAPZ010000017.1, on the reverse strand, counting down.
CCGACGCTCTGCTGAAGCAGGCAAAAGACGGTTGCGTGATTGCCTACAAGTTCAAGGGTCGTCGTTTTGACTGCGGTGGCGCTGAAGGTTACATCGAAGCGACCAACTTCTGCTACGAGCACTTCTACAAGACTGGCAAGGCTTACTGATTTATCGTTGCCAGCCCGTTGAAAAAGCCTGCGAGTCGAAAGACCGCAGGTTTTTTTATGCCTTGCCCAAATAGCGGCTGGGGGCTTCGCCCAGTACCCGCTTGAACATTGCACCAAACGCATTGCCGTTGGCATAGCCCATGTCCCGTGCAATAGCCCCCAATGGTCGGCCCTGGGCTAACTGGCAAACGGCTTCGGCAATCCGTAGCTGCTGGCGCCATTGGTTGAAGCTCAGCCCGGTTTCATCCCGAAACCGCCGGCGCAGGGTGCGCACGCTGGCGCCGATGGATTCACTCCAGTCTTCCAGGGTGGCCGGGTTCGCCGGGTCTTCCAGAAGCATTTCACACACACTGAGCACGCGTTTGTCCCGGGGCAATGGCAGGCTGCAGCCTTCGGTTTCAGTCGCGGATATCAACTGGTGCAGCAGCAATGGCGTGAGCAGGGCAGTGTGGGCGTCGGGTGCGAGCATGCCCAGAATCAGCTCCCGCAGCAGCGGCTCCACCCTGATCAATCGGCAGGATTGCCACGCCGTGGGTAATTGATCGCTTTCCACGTACAGTGCGCGCATCGCAACCTCACCGACCATGTGCAATTCATGGTCGACACCCGGCGCAATCCAAAAGCCGTATGCCGGCGGGACGGTCCAGGCGCCCATGCGGGTCAGCACCCGGATCACGCCTTGGGTGGCGTGCACCAGTTGGCCATATTCATGGCTGTGCCAAATCTCCCGTGCGCCATCGACATAGTCATGGGCCCGAACCCGCAATTCCTCGCTGGTGCTGCGAGCGGGCGCCCCAAAGCGTTTACGCCAGATGTTGTCCAATCAAGAATGATTCCTGAGATGTAGGTTGGAACGGTCATTAATTGACCCGTGCGCGTAGAAGAATGACCGGATCTTTAACGCGATTCAATATTAAATAAGAACGATTAACAAAAAGACTTTTCAAGGAATCGTCATGTCCGGTGCGTTGTCTTCTCCTCCGTTTTACCTTTCCAGGCTGGCGCTGGTGGTGTTGGCGCTTGCTCCTGTTGTGTGGGCCGATGACGCGCCCATCGTGTTGAAGGACACCGCGGTGACAGCCGCCGAGGCCGAGCCGGCAGACGGCGTGGTGCCAGGCTATGTGGCGCGCAACACCACCGTGGGCACCAAAACCGGCGCGCCGATCGTGGAGACGCCGCAATCGATCTCGGTGGTCAGCCGCCAGCAGATGGATGACCAGGCGGCGCAAACCGTCGACCAGGCATTGCGCTACACACCAGGGGTTTACTCCCAGGATAACGACCTGCGGTTTGACCAGTTGAGCATTCGCGGCTTCGATGCCGACTCCTACCTCGACGGGCTCAAGCTCAATCGCACGACCTGGTTCGCTACGCCTCGGGTCGACCCTTGGTTTCTGGAGCGCATCGACGTGCTGCGCGGGCCAGCTTCCGTGCTGTACGGCCAGAGCGGGCCGGGCGGCCTGGTGGACATGCAGAGCAAGCGGCCGACGGATGAGCCACTGCACGTGTTGCAAATGAGCGTGGGCAATGACAACCGCTATCAGGCCGGCTTCGATTTTGGCGGGCGCCTGGACGAGCAGGGCGATGTGACCTATCGGCTGACCGGGCTGGGCCGCATGGCCGATACCCAGACCGATCACATCAAGGACCAGCGCATCGCCATCGCGCCGGCCATCACCTGGAACATCGACGACGACACCAGCCTGACCCTGCTGGCCAACTATCAATACGACCCGGAAGGTGGGCTGTTCAACCCGGTACCCGCGTATGGCACCGCGCTGCACAACCCGAATGGGCGCTTGCGCCCCGATGATTACCTGGGCGACCCGGACCGCGATCGCTTCAAGCGCAATCAGTTTTCCCTGGGCTACGCGTTCAGCCACCGGTTCAACGACACCTGGAGCTTTCGCCAGCACCTGCGCTATATGCATGATGACGTCGACTACTACCAGACTTCCCTCACCGGTCCGCTGGACGCCAACCTTGCCACCGCGCCGCTGTGGGCCAACGTCAATCATGAGCACCTTGGCCAGTTCGCCCTTGATAACCAGTTGCAGTCCGACTTCAGCACCGGCCCGGTCAAGCACACTGTGCTGATGGGGGCGGACTTCCAGCGGCTGTTGCAGACCATCAACCGGGGCGGTCAGTATTTCCCGAGTGCGATCAATATTTACAACCCCGACTTCAGCGCCTTGCCGAGGGTGCCGGTGTCCATCAACCAATACACCACCCAGAGCCAGTTTGGCGTGTACCTGCAGGACCAGCTCAGCTTCGACCATTGGCGCTGGCTGATCGGTGTGCGGCAAGACTGGGCGCGTACCTACGACAATCAGGACAGCGCGTTGACTGGCGCCAACCTGAGCAACACGCGCCAGCACGACGAGAAACTCACCTGGCGTTCGGGCCTGAGCTACGTGTTTGATAACGGCGTTGCGCCGTATGTCAGCTACAGCGAATCGTTCCAGCCGCAACTGGGCACTGACCGGCTGGGCGCGACATTTGTGCCGACCACCGGCAAGCAGTACGAAGCCGGCGTTAAATACCAGCCTGTGGGCTCCCGCAGCCTGTACAGCGCGGCAGTGTTCGACCTGCGTCAGCAAAACGTCCTGACCACCGACGATGTCGACCCCAATTTTGCCACCCAGAAAGGCGAAATCCGCTCCCGCGGCATCGAGCTGGAAGCCCATGCCGAGGTCACCTCGAACCTCAGCCTGATCGGTTTTTACACCTGGATGGACCAGCGCATCCTCAAATCCAATGACGGCGACCAGGGCGAACACCCGACCGGCATCCCGGGCAAGAGTGCCTCGCTGTGGGCGGACTACACCTTCCACGACGGCCCGCTGCAGGGCGTCGGTTTCGCGGCGGGTGCGCGCTACTTCGGGCCGAGCTACGGCAGCGCCGACAACACGCTGGAGGTATCATCGCGCACGCTGTTTGATGCCGCGGCGCACTATGACGTGCAGAACTGGCGCCTGGCCCTCAACGCCAGCAACCTGTTCAACAAGGAATACCTGGCCTACTGCAGCAACGGTTTCCTTTGCTACTGGGGCGCAACCCGTTCGTTGCAGGCCAGCGCGACGTATCGCTGGTAAGGCGCTGACCTCTGGCGCGGCAGCAGGTATGCTGTTGTCCTGCCGAGGAGAGTGAAATGGCCTACGATTTTGACCTTTATGTAATTGGTGCCGGTTCCGGCGGTGTGCGCGCTGCACGATTCGCTGCGGGTTTTGGCGCCAAAGTGGCGGTGGCTGAAAGCCGCTACCTGGGCGGTACCTGCGTGAATGTGGGCTGCGTACCGAAGAAACTGTTGGTGTACGGCGCGCATTTCGCCGAAGACTTCGAGCAGGCCAGCGGTTTTGGCTGGTCCCTGGGTGAAGCGAATTTCGATTGGGCGACCCTGATCGCCAACAAGGATCGTGAAATCAACCGCCTCAATGGCATCTACCGCAACCTGCTGGTCAACAGCGGCGTGACCCTGCACGAAGGGCATGCGCGGCTGGTGGACCCGCACCAGGTAGAAATCAACGGCGAGCGTTTTACCGCCAAGCACATTCTGGTGGCCACCGGTGGCTGGCCGCAGATCCCGGACATCCCGGGGCGCGAGCACGCCATTGGCTCCAATGAGGCGTTCTTCCTCAAGGAGCTGCCCAAGCGTGTGCTGGTAGTCGGCGGTGGCTATATCGCCGTCGAGTTCGCCGGGATTTTCCATGGCCTGGGCGCACAGACTTCGCTGCTGTATCGCGGCGACCTGTTCCTGCGCGGTTTTGACGGCTCGGTGCGCACGCACTTGAAGGAGGAGCTGACCAAGCGCGGCCTGGACCTGCAGTTCAACGCCGACATCGAGCGTATCGACAAGCAGGCCGATGGCAGCCTCAAGGCCACCTTGAAAGATGGCCGCGTGCTGGAAGCCGATTGCGTGTTCTACGCCACTGGCCGACGCCCGATGCTCGATAACCTGGGGCTGGAAAACACTGGCGTCAAGTTGGACAAGCGCGGCTTTGTCGAAGTGGATGAGCTGTACCAGACCGCCGAACCATCGATCCTGGCGATTGGTGATGTGATCGGCCGCGTGCAACTGACGCCAGTGGCCCTGGCTGAAGGCATGGCCGTGGCACGTCGCTTGTTCAAGCCTGAGCAATATCGTCCGGTGGACTACGCGATGATCCCGACGGCGGTGTTCAGCCTGCCGAATATCGGCACCGTGGGCCTCAGCGAAGAGCAGGCCCGTGAAGACGGGCACAAGGTGCAGGTGTTCGAAAGCCGCTTCCGGCCGATGAAACTGACCCTGACCGACTGCCAGGAAAAGACCCTGATGAAGCTGGTGGTCGACGCCGAGACCGACAAGGTCCTGGGTTGCCACATGGTCGGCCCCGACGCTGGCGAGATCGTGCAGGGCCTGGCGATCGCGCTCAAGGCGGGCGCGACCAAGCAGCATTTCGATGAAACCATCGGCGTGCACCCAACAGCGGCGGAAGAATTCGTCACCATGCGCACGCCAGTGGCGCAGTAATCAGCCCTCGGTAGTTGCTTCCGGCACCGTCGCAACGACGGCTGCCAGGCGCAGCGCATCAATACTGGCCTGGGCCTTGACCAGGTCCAGTTCCAGGGTTTTGTTGGCCTTCTGATGCTCGGCCAGCGTTTCCTGGCGCGCCTGATTCTCCAGTTGGGCAACCCGCAAGCGCTCCTGCAGCAGGGTGCGCTCGCTGTCGATCACACTCACTTGTTCGCTTAATTGGCGCTGCTGTTCACGGTCCTGGCGAGCCTGTTCCTGCAGTGCGCTCAATTCCTTCACGGTCACCCGATGCTCGATCAGCAGGCGCTCATTATCGCGGTGCAACTGAGTGATTTCATCCTGGCGCACCATCGCGCTCTGCTGGGCCTGGCGCAGCTCTGCCTGGACCTGCTGCAACTGGCCTTCATGGCGACGCTGTTCCTGCTCACGCTGGTCCTTGATCGCATTGCGGTAATGCTCCAGGGCGTCCCGGGCATGCAGGTGCTTCTCTTCCAGTGAGCGAATCTGCTCGTCCTTGTCGTTGATCCGCAACTCGTAATCGCTGCACGCCTGGCTCAGCCCGGCGTTGCGGGTTTGCTCGGTTTGCAGGCTGGAGCGAGTGCTTTGCAAGGCCGCGCTTTCATCGGCCAGGGCGGCGGACTGGATATCGAACTGCTGCTTGAGCTGGGAGTGGGCCGCTTCCAGCTCCTCAACCTGGGCGAGCAGGGCGGTTTTCTGTTGCTGGAACTGCGCCAGGGCCAGGTCTATAGGCTCCTGGGCCTTCTCCTTCAGGCGCTGGGCCAGTCGCGCCACCAGTTCACCCAGTTCGTCGTCGATGGGCGCTTCGGTGATGGTCTGGCGGGTTTCGCTTTCGTCCAGCTCCTTCAGATAGCGGTGAATCGTGGTTTTCGAGCCGGTATTGCCCATCTCGATGCGTACTGCATCGATGCTCGGGTTTTCGCCACGGGCAAGGATTGCCAGGCGTGCCGTTTGAACTACTGCTTTATTGATGCCGCCGCGAGCCATGGAGTCTCCGTCGATTTAGTACTGTGGTACGTAGTATGTATATACGTACTATATCACGATTGTTTTAAAGCCGAAATTGATGATTTATCAGATGGGATATTGGCGTATTATCCCGTGTGATACAGGTTTTGAAATGGACAACAGCCAATGGCAGTACAGGCATGAGTGAGCTGGACCGTTATCTGAATGCGGCCACCCGCGATAACACCCGCCGCAGCTATCGAGCGGCAATCGAGCATTTCGAGGTGAATTGGGGTGGATTCCTGCCGGCGACCAGCGACAGCGTGGCGCGCTATCTGGTGGCGCATGCGGGCGTGCTGTCGGTCAACACGTTGAAGCTGCGTTTATCGGCGCTGGCCCAGTGGCACACCAGCCAGGGGTTTCCTGATCCGACCAAGGCGCCAGTGGTGCGCAAAGTCCTGAAAGGCATTCGCGCCCTGCACCCGGCTCAGGAAAAACAGGCGGAGCCATTACAGCTGCAGCACCTGGAGCAGGTCATCCAGTTCCTCGAACAGGAAGGCCACGACGCCCGAGGCGCAGAAGACCATCCCCGATGGCTGCGGGCCAAGCGTGACGCAGCGTTGATCCTGCTGGGTTTCTGGCGTGGCTTTCGCAGCGATGAGTTGTGCCGGCTGAATATCGAGCACGTGCAGGCGGTGCCCGGTTCGGGCATCACCCTGTATCTACCGCGCAGCAAAAGTGATCGGGAAAATATCGGCCGCACGTACCAGACGCCGGCGCTGTTGCGGCTGTGCCCGGTGCAGGCCTACGGCGAATGGCTCAGCGCTTCAGCGCTGGTGCGCGGCCCGGTGTTTCGCGGCATTGATCGCTGGGGCAACCTGGGCGAGGAGGGCTTGCACGCCAACAGCGTGATCCCGCTGTTGCGCCAGGCGCTGGAGCGTGCCGGGATTGCGGCCGATCAGTACACCAGCCACTCCCTGCGCCGGGGCTTCGCTACCTGGGCTCATCGCAGTGGCTGGGACTTGAAGTCGTTGATGACTTACGTCGGCTGGAAAGACATGAAATCGGCCATGCGCTATGTTGAAGCGACGCCCTTTCTCGGCATGACCCGGGCATCCCTCGAGTGATTCAAGGTTTCTTCTATTAATACAGTCTCTTGATAGTGAAAACCAATCGTCAGCATCAGGTTTGCCAATGAGCCATCGGCCGGGAGAGTGGGTAGGATTCACCTCATCAACTTACTAAGCCCTTCTACAAACCTGACGGAGAGTCAACGATGCCTATCATCAACAGCCAAGTAAAACCGTTCAAAGCTACCGCCTACAAAAACGGCAACTTCGTAGACGTGACTGATGCTGACCTGAAAGGCAAATGGTCTGTCGTCTTCTTCTACCCAGCCGACTTCACCTTCGTCTGCCCAACCGAACTGGAAGACCTGGCTGACAACTACGCCGAATTCCAGAAACTGGGCGTCGAAATCTACAGCGTTTCCACCGACACCCACTTTGCCCACGCTGCCTGGCACAACACCTCGCCAGCCATTGGCAAAATCCAGTACACCATGATCGGCGACCCGACCCTGACCATCTCCCGCAACTTCGACGTGCTGATCGAAGAAGCTGGCCTGGCAGACCGTGGCACCTTCGTGATCAACCCTGAAGGCCAGATCAAAATCGTTGAACTGAACGATGGCGGCGTTGGCCGTGACGCTTCCGAGCTGCTGCGCAAAATCAAGGCGGCCCAGTACGTTGCTGCTCACCCGGGCGAAGTCTGCCCAGCCAAGTGGAAAGAAGGCGAGGCCACCCTGGCTCCGTCCCTCGACTTGGTCGGCAAGATCTAAGTCTGTGAAATGCCAAGGGCGGGTTACCGCACCTAAGTAAGCTGCATCCGCCCTCGAAACGCCCGGGCGAGATTCGCTCGGGCGTTTTTTTGTCTGCAATAAACCGAATTAATAGGAAATCGCCCGTATGTTGGACGCCAATCTTAAAGCTCAGTTGAAGTCATACCTGGAACGGGTCACCCAGCCGATCGAGATCGTCGCCTCCCTCGATGACGGTGCGAAATCCCAGGAAATGCTTGCCCTCTTGCAGGATGTAGCCAGCCTTTCGACGCTGATTACCCTGAAAAGCGATGGCAATGATGCGCGCAAGCCATCGTTCTCCATCAACCGCCCGGGTGCCGATATCAGCCTGCGTTTTGCCGGCATCCCAATGGGCCATGAATTCACTTCGCTGGTGTTGGCGCTGCTGCAAGTCGGCGGCCACCCCTCGAAGGCCAGTGTCGAAGTGATTGAACAGATTCGCGCCCTTAAAGGCGAGTTCAGCTTCGAGACTTACTTCTCGCTGTCGTGCCAGAACTGCCCGGACGTGGTCCAGGCGCTGAACCTGATGGCAGTATTGAACCCGAACATCCGCCACGTCGCCATCGACGGTGCGCTGTTCCAGGCAGAAGTCGATGATCGTCAGATCATGGCCGTGCCCAGCGTTTACTTGAATGGTGTGAACTTCGGCCAGGGCCGCATGGGCCTGGAAGAAATCCTCGCCAAGCTCGACACCAGCGGTATCGAAAAAGCCGCCGAGAAAATCAGCGCCAAAGATGCGTTCGACGTACTTGTCGTCGGCGGTGGCCCAGCGGGTTCGGCAGCGGCTATCTACGCTGCACGTAAAGGCATCCGTACCGGTGTTGCAGCCGAGCGCTTCGGCGGGCAGGTGCTGGACACCATGTCGATCGAGAACTTTATCTCGGTACAGGAAACCGAAGGGCCGAAACTCGCCAGCGCCCTGGAGGCCCACGTGCGTCAGTACGACGTGGATATCATGAACCTGCAGCGTGCTACTGCGCTGATCCCGGCGAAAAACAACGGTGAGCTGCACGAAATCCGTTTCGAAAGCGGTGCGACCCTCAAGTCCAAGACCGTGATCCTGGCCACCGGTGCCCGCTGGCGTGAAATGGGTGTACCGGGCGAGCAGGAATACAAGGCCAAAGGCGTGTGCTTCTGCCCGCACTGCGACGGCCCGCTGTTCAAGGGCAAGCGCGTGGCGGTGATCGGCGGTGGTAACTCCGGCGTTGAAGCAGCCATCGACCTGGCCGGTATCGTCAGCCACGTGACCTTGCTTGAGTTTGACAGCAAGTTGCGCGCCGACGCCGTGTTGCAGCGCAAGCTGTACAGCCTGCCGAACGTTGACGTGATTACCAGCGCGCTGACCAGTGAGGTCAAGGGGGATGGCCAGAAAGTTACCGGCCTGGCCTACAAGGATCGCGACAGTGGCGAATTCAAGACTATCGACCTGGAAGGCATCTTTGTACAGATCGGTTTGCTGCCCAACACCGACTGGCTCAAAGGCACTGTGGAGTTGACTCCACGTGGCGAGATCATCGTCGATGCACGTGGTGAGACTTCGTTGCCAGGCGTTTTTGCCGCCGGCGACGTAACGACTGTGCCGTACAAGCAGATCGTAATAGCAGTAGGCGAGGGCGCCAAGGCTTCCCTGAGTGCTTTCGATCACCTGATCCGCACTTCCGCCCCGGCGTAAATTCCGGCCCGGAAATGAAAAACCCCATGAGTGATCATGGGGTTTTTTATTGCCGGCGGAACCTTACAGCGGCGTTGGCTGAATGATTTCAACCCAGTACGCATCCGGGTCTTTCACGAAGGCCAGGCTTTTCATGCGGCCGTCACTCAGGCGCTTCTGGAAGTCGCAGCCCAGTTCTTCAAAGCGCGCGCAGGCAGCAACGATGTCCGGCACCGAGATGCAGATATGGCCAAAGCCACGCGGGTCGGTGTTGCCGTTGTGGTAGGCAAAGTCCGCGTCGTTTTCGGTGCCGTGGTTGTGGGTCAGTTCGAGGATGCCCGGGATCGACTTCATCCACTGGGTGCGGGCGGCAGCGTCGGCCGGGATCTGGGCCTTGTCGACCAGGGCCAGGAAGTACAGGCTGAATTCGGCTTCCGGGAAGTCACGTTTTTCAACCAGGGAAAAACCCAGTACGCGGGTGTAGAAATCCAGCGACTTGGTGATGTCCTTGACCCGCAGCATGGTGTGGTTGAACACGAAGTTCGTGGTGGCGGTGTCAGGCTGGGCGGTGACGCCCGGGAAAGTGTTCAGTTCGTGCAGGCTCATGGGCCCTCCAGAGAAAAATGGGGCAAACGTGGCTCCGGTTGGAGCATCCCTTGGCTTGCGGCTGGCATCCGTGCAGCCGGTCCATGATACGCAGCCCTGCCGGTTGCGCCAAATGAAAAAGGTCACGCAACCCTTGCGGCCAGCGGGTGCAGGGGCCCAAACTTTGTCGCTTGAACCTTGAGTGTTTTTCGTAATGACCGGATTTCGCGCACCGTTGTTGAGTACCCTGGGCCTGTTGCTGGGCAGCACCGCTGCATGGGCGGCTGACCCGGAAATTCATTGGCCCAGCGGCTGGCAGGTAGAGGAAGTGGCGCCCGACGACCAGGCCCCGGCGCAACCGTCGGCGGTGTCCCGCCAGCGGGCCATAAAGAATGATGAGAATGGCGCGACCTTGATGGTCATGGAGTTGACGGGCACGCCAATCGAAGCGGGGCATACGGTCAACCTGCAAGGTGTGCTGCTGGAAATGCGCAAATCCATCCAGAAGGACTTTGCCCAGGGTGGTTATCAAAGTGTGTGCACCAAGATGCACCCCACAACATTGAGCCGGCTTGAGGCATTGGAAACTACCTGTGTAATCACCGAGAACGGTCGGCATGTGCTGTCGCAAACGTTGGTGGGGGCTGTCGATACCGATAAGGCCTATGTTTTTTCATACGCAGGCCAGGCCGACGCTTACGAATCAAGCAAGGATGAAGTCAGTTCGGTGCGTGACAGCCTTAAACTTTGAGCGTTGTAGGCATCGCGACAAATAAGTCGATTTGAACAAAGTGAAATGTTTTTTAAAGTTCGTTTTTGAAAGTGCCAGCGTCCTGATTTGTTTCACTATCGATGCCTGTAAACAAAAAAGCCCTGCATGTGCAGGGCTTTTCTTAGTGCGTTTGTACTAGCCGCAAAGCATTAGCCGCGAAGCCAGGAGTCTACTGTGGCTGCGCCGTACTGTTCTTTCCACGCCTTCAGGCCGCGATGGTTGCCGCCCTTGGTTTCGATCAGTTCACCCGTGTGCGGGTTGTGGTAAACCTTGACGACGCGGGCACGGCGCTGTTTGGGTGCGGCAGCGACGGAAGCGCCGGACTTGCCCGGGTTAGGATCCAGGATGGAGATGATGTCGCGCAGGCTTTTGCCGTAGGTCTTCATCAGCCCTTGCAGCTTTTCTTCGAATTCGATTTCTTTCTTCAAACCAGCATCGTTCTTCAGGGATTCCAGCTGGGCAAGCTGCTCTTGAAGGGCTTTTTCTGCTGCGCGAAATTCGGCGAGTCTGGACAAAATCTATACTCCAATAGTGTATTTGGCTGATATCTACTGCAAACAAAGCGATAAGCCAAGAGCCTTAAGGCGACTCAATGAAAGTGGCCTTCCTGCCAATTCAGCACAGGCAGGAAAAATTGTAGTAGTTAATCAGTCATGAGTAAATCATGTCTTTTGTATAAATAACAATATTTCCGTTGAAGTGGCTGGCTATTCAATGGCTGTTCAGGAATCTAATGAACTCGTCGCAAGGTACAGGCTTGCCAAACAGGTAGCCTTGCAAGAAATCAACGCCTTGGGCCGCCAGATAGTCGCATTGTTCTTGTGTTTCGACGCCTTCGGCAACGATGCCCAGGTCCAGCTTGGCAGACAGTTCAATGATGCTGTCGAGTATATGCCGCGAGAGTGCATCAACACCGATCATTGCCACGAAGCTTTGATCTATCTTCAAGTAATCGACATTGAAGTTGCGCAAATAACCGAGGCTGGAGTGGCCGGTGCCAAAGTCGTCGATCGCGATCATTACCCCCATTTCATGCAGCGCCTGGAACAGCTGGCGGGTGATATCCGTGGGTTCGATCAACTCGCGCTCGGTCAACTCAAGGACCAGGATCACCTTGCCCGGCGGGAAGGCAGCGAGGAACTCCCGGCAGTCCTCCACCAGCTCCAGGTCGTGACAATGGCGAGCGGTAATGTTGATGCCCACGTGAAAATTGTCGGCAAACCGCGCGGTGTGGGGCGCCAACTGTGCGGCGGTCTGGCGCATCAGGGCGCGGGTCATCGGTACGATCAGGCCCGAATGTTCGGCCAGGGGAATGAACAGGTCCGGGCGCACCAGGCCTTCCCTGGGATGATTCCAGCGCATCAGCACTTCACAGCCGGCCCACTGCCGGATGTTGTCGCCACGCACCACTGGCTGGTAATAGGGCACAAATTCATTGGCGCCCAGGGCCCGTTGCAGTTCCAGGGTCGGTGCCGATGAGCGCTTTTGCAGCCAGTGGGCGAGGATGCCTGCCAGCACGCCGAAAAACACCACCAGAACGAACAGTGCAGGATACCGCGCCTGCATGTAGCGCCAGGTTTCACCCTCCGGCATCCCGGCTTCCACGCTGTAGGTATACCGTGTGGAGTCGAGATGATGATGCGCGACGGAAAATGTCGGCAGCGCTGTGCTGTGCACCTTGCCATCCGCCGCCAGCCAGTTAGGCCCCACCTGCAACACCAGGTCGGTATATCGGCTGATCAGGCGCAAGGCGTTTGTCAGGTGGTAGCCATCGATGGAGGCAAAGGCCCCCCGGTCTCCCTCGGTGAGGCGATAAACCAGCAATGCGGTGTCGGGTGTCACCGGGTTGCCTTTCATCAGCCAGAGACGACCGCCGACGTAGTCCTCAGGGTTGACCGGTGACTGGTAGTTGCCACCAAACAACGAGCTGCAATAGATGTTGCGCTGCCAGGATAAGGTGGTGGCGCGCACGAACGGCCGGCGGGTGACCTGTTCCCGCAGCTTCAGTTGAGTCGGGTTATCACATTCATGGCCGGCCAGTGGCAGCAGGTCCTGGGCGGCGAGGGCGGTGTTGTCGAGCATCAGGTCAAACTGGCGCACGGCCTCTTGGGCGGTTTGCGCGGTGCTGTGCTCGAGGGTGCGCCCGGCTTGCCAATACAGGATAAGCACACCCAGCAAAATGGGCAGCGCGCCACTGAGCAGGGTGATCAGATGGCGAGTGGAGGCCTTTCGGGGGCCTTTGACGGTCAGTGGCATTTGCGCAGCCTGTAGCGGGAGAGGGCAATAGGACGCTCAAATGCGGTCGGGACAACCTCGGTGGCCTTCCAACAAAGCGTATTGGTATTGGCCATGATAGATGGCGGCAGGCGTCTGTGCATGTTCAATAAAGCTTCAACCGTGTGGCCAGTTGAATAAATGCCAGGGTTGCCGGGGAGGACTGCCGACGGTCCAGTACCGCCAGCCCCACCTGGCGTTTGACGGCAGGCTTGAGCGGTTTGATCAGGTAATCCGCCTGCGTGGATTCAGGCAGCGACAACTCGGCGACAATGGTCACGCCGTCGCCCCGGCGCACGGTGTCCAGGGTGCTGAGCAGCTGTGAGCAGCGGTAACGCACATCCGGCTGCAACCCTGCACCGACGAACAGCCTTGAGACCAGGTCGGCCGAACCGGCCTGGGTCAGGATAAAAGGTTCACCACACAGCGCTTTCAGGCTGACACTTGGCTGCGCGCCCAAGTGATGCCCCAAGGGCAGCAGCGCGACCAGTTGGTCCTCAATCAACGGGAACGTATCGAAGCGCTCTTCAGGCAGCACCACAAACCCAACGTCGACGCGCCGCTCTTCCAGCCACTGCGTCACCTGGCGATCGGGGCCTTCGTCGACATGCACCTCGATGCCCGGATGCTGCTCGCGAAAATGCTGCAGGATCGCGGGCAACAAGCGAATCGATGAGGTCGGCCCGAACGAGCCGATGCGCAGCGTGCCGCGCTTCATCCCGCGGGCATCGGCGGCTTCCTGTTGCAGCGTGTTGGCCAACCCGAGCATGGCCCGGGCGCGCAACAGCAGTTGTTGGCCGATATCGCTGAGTTCGACCTGGGACTGATGACGTCGGATCAACTCCACACCCAGTTCCTGCTCCAGGGATTTGATCGCATGGGACACCGCCGATTGGCTGATGCCCAGGCGATTGGCGGCGCTGGTGAAACCTTTCAGTTCGGCCACCAGGGAAAAGATTTCCAGTTGGGTAAGGGTCATGAGTATTTACTCATTTTACGATGATCGGGGATTAGCCAAACAATAAGCCAATCCCGTGTCTTGTGAGTAGAAATCTGATGAACCCGAGCCCTGACCGTCTGACATATCTGAAGCTGGCGGCCGTGACCATGATCTGGGGCGGCACCTTCGTTGCCGGGCGCTATCTGGCGGCAGGCCTGGACCCACTGTTGGCGGCGACCGTGCGCTTTGTACTGGCCAGCCTGGCGCTGCTGGCCTTCCTGGGCGCCGCGCGTATTCGCCTGGTGCGTCCGACCACCGCGCAATGGGTGCAATTGATGGTGCTGGGCTTTTTCGGGATCTTTTTCTACAACCTGTGTTTTTTCTACGGCCTGCATTACATCAATGCGTCCCGGGCCTCGTTGATCGTGGCGCTGAACCCGGCAGTGATTGGCCTGGCCTCGTGGCTGCTGTTCAAGGAACGCCTGGGCTGCTTCAAGCTGGTGGGGATCGCGCTGTGCCTGGGTGGCGCAGGGCTGGTGATCGTCAGTCGCAACCCGCAGTTGCTGCAGGGCACGGCAGATGCGTGGGTCGGTGACCTGCTGATTTTCGGCTGCGTGGTGGGGTGGGGCGTGTACTCGCTGTTTTCCCGGGGTCTGAACCAGCGCCTGGGGCCGTTGCAAACCGTGACTTGGTCGATCCTGCTGGGCACGCTGATGCTGACGATCACCACGCTGGTGACGGGCCGACTAACGATGGCCGCATTGGGCCGGATTGATCTGCCCCAACTGATGAGTTTGCTGTACCTGGGCGTGCTGGGCTCGGCACTGGCCTACATCGGCTACTACGATGGCCTGCGCCGCATCGGCGCCACCCGTGCGGGTGTATTTATCGCCCTCAATCCGCTGACGGCAGTGATCTGCGGCGCATTGCTGCTTGGCGAGCAACTGACCGTGCCGATGCTGCTGGGTGGGGCGGTCATCCTGCTGGGCATCTATCTGTGCAACAAACCCCTTGCGCGGGCCAGGGCAATGGGGATTTGATAAGAGTACGGACAAATCTGTTTACGCTGTGTAGAATCGATTTACGCATACAAGAATAAGGACTTGGGCTAACGCAAGCCTCGCCCGTCAGAGACTGATGTAACCATGAAGCTACTCGGGTCCCCCCTCATCTTTGGTGACTTCCTCGCCCGCAGCGTGCGGGGTATCTCCTGTGCGCCACCCGCTGACCTCATCCTTGCTCGCAAATAAACATTTGTTAATTACAAGAATGATGATGAGGCACCGAAAATGGCAGACCTGTACGAAAACCCAATGGGCCTGATGGGCTTTGAGTTCATCGAATTCGCATCGCCAACCCCGGGCACCCTGGAGCCGATCTTCGAGATCATGGGCTTCACCAAGGTCGCGACCCACCGTTCCAAGAACGTACACCTGTACCGGCAGGGCGAGATCAACCTGATCCTCAACAACGAACCCAACAGCATCGCCTCCTACTTTGCGGCCGAGCACGGCCCGTCGGTGTGCGGCATGGCGTTTCGCGTCAAGGACTCGCAACAGGCCTACAACCGGGCCCTGGAACTGGGCGCCCAGCCTATCCATATCGAAACCGGCCCGATGGAGCTGAACCTGCCGGCGATCAAGGGCATTGGCGGCGCGCCGCTGTACCTGATCGACCGCTTTGGTGAAGGCAGCTCGATCTATGACATCGACTTCGTGTACCTCGAAGGTGTCGAGCGCAACCCGGTGGGCGCGGGCCTCAAGGTCATCGACCACTTGACCCACAACGTGTACCGCGGCCGCATGGCCTACTGGGCGAACTTCTACGAGAAGCTGTTCAATTTCCGTGAGGCGCGCTATTTCGACATCAAGGGCGAATACACCGGCCTGACCTCCAAGGCCATGAGCGCCCCGGACGGCATGATCCGCATCCCGCTGAACGAAGAATCGTCCAAGGGTGCCGGGCAGATCGAAGAGTTCCTGATGCAGTTCAACGGCGAGGGCATCCAGCACGTTGCCTTCCTCACCGATGACCTGGTCAAGACCTGGGATGCGTTGAAGAAGATCGGCATGCGCTTCATGACCGCGCCGCCAGACACCTACTACGAGATGCTCGAAGGCCGCCTGCCGAACCACGGCGAGCCGGTGGATCAACTGCAGGCACGGGGCATCCTGCTGGACGGCTCGTCAGTGGCGGGGGACAAGCGCCTGCTGCTGCAGATCTTCTCGGAAACCCTGATGGGCCCGGTGTTCTTCGAGTTCATCCAGCGTAAGGGTGACGACGGCTTTGGTGAAGGCAACTTCAAGGCGCTGTTCGAATCCATCGAGCGCGACCAAGTGCGTCGTGGTGTGTTGACCGCTGACTGATCGCCTGGGCGATACACAAAAAAGCCCGATCGGGATTGCACCTGGCCGGGCTTTTTGTTGCCCGGCAGAAACATCGGGACATAGGCGGTTGCTAGCGGCCAGGAACGGAATTCACTGCCAGCGTTACTCAGTGTCATATGCCCAGTTGAGGTTCATGTATGACAGTCATTACGCACACCGGTAGTCCTCCTCCAGGTTTGAATCAGGCAGCAGCCGTCAACGACGTACCCGCCATCAGTCCCTTGGCCCCAACTGTTCCCTCCCCATTAAGTCCTGCCACTGTCGCCCGCGTGACGTTTTCCTCGAACGTGGAATGGAGCAGTGCGCAGGGCGAGCTGACCGCCGCAGGCGTCGAACTGGCCAATGCCGTATTGGCCCCGGGTACCTCATCAACCGTCGGCGCGCAGGTCTGCACGTTCGCGGTGGACGGGATCCAGTCGAGCGACATTCTGGTGGTCAAACGCGTACCCGCCTCTGAAACCGGAACGAATATCCTGTTGTACATTCCTGACGTTGAGGGCAATTCGTTCTTCGAATTCAATAACCTTGAAGAAATGAACGCCTGGCTCAAAGAGGTCGCCATCGACCCTGACAAGTTGGATGTACTTGCCGGGCATTTTTCCCGCAATGCGCCTGCCGATCAGACAAAGCGGGTAAAAGACACGATGACGCGCTTCGCCGCAGGCGATATCAATGCCGTGGTCGGGCCTTTTGGCTACGAAAAGGGCGATATCTTCAATCGCCTGGACAAGCACACAAGCGTGCCGCCGGTACCGGTCAACGGGCTGACGGGGACCTACCTGAAAGTTGAGACCCGTGATGGCCGGGTGACTTTCGCAGGCACACGTCCGGACGGAGAAACCGTACTCTATCAGTACGATGCCTACGGCAACTTCCATGGAGGAGGTAACAAGGGCAACTTCTACTTTGTGAAAAACGGCCTGAACAATGACCAGCCGCTGTCGCCTGTCTCGCGAGAGCAATACTTGAAAACGGTCGTCAGTGTCAGCCTGGATAATGTAGGTGCCAACGATTTATGGGGGCTGTTCGACGAGTTCATCCGCCAACTGAAGAATCCGGGTTCAGGCATTGGGACGGCCTTGATCGCACTGGGCGTGCCTGAGGATGTGGCGCAGTCCATCGAAAAAATCGTCAAGAACCCCGTCACCGGCACCTTGCTTGAACTCAACCATGGCAACCGGCTCGGTAAGCTGTTTGGCGTTGAAAAGGCGCAAATGGACGCCGCACTGACGCAAATAGGCGACGAAATCCAAGGCAGGATTCCGTATTACGGGGCCATCCGAGGGGGGTTGTCGCAAACGGCTGTAATGCTCGAAATGGCAGCAAAAAAAAGCGCTGTCAGGCCTTCTGCTGACGCACCAAATGCTTGAAGCCTTCAAACACCAGCACCATCACCGCGAGCCAGATCGGAAGATACGTCAGCCATTCCCCCGCCTTGATGCTTTCGCCCAACAACAAGGCCACGCCGAGCAGCAGCACCGGTTCTACATAGCTGAGCAGCCCGAACAGGCTGAAGGCCAACAAGCGGCTGGCGACGACGTAGCACACCAGCGCCGACGCACTGATCAAGCCCAGCATCGGGATCAAGGCGTACAAGCCCTTGTGGGCGTCGAGCACGGCAAAACCCTGTTCGCCGCTTTGCACGAACCACAGTGCCACCGGCAACATCAGCGCCATATCGAGCCACAGCCCGCCGAGGTGGTCGGTCTTCAGGCGTTTGCGCAGTACGAAGTAAACCGGGTAGCCGATAATCACTACCAGGGTTGCCCAGGAGAATCCGCCCACCTGATACAACTCGTTCAGCACACCAGCACCGGCGAAGAACACCGCAATCTTTTGCAGGCGTGACAATTGTTCGCCATACACCAGCCGACCGGTCAGCACCATCGTCAATGGCAGCAGGAAATAGCCCAGCGATACATCCAGGCTGCGACCGTTGAGCGGCGCCCACATGAACAGCCACAACTGCACCCCCAGCAGCGCCGAAGACACCACGACCCCGCCGATCAGCGCGGGTTTGGCCGCAACCAGCCGAACCAGTTCCCACACCCGTCGCCACTCGCCGCTGACAATCATGAACACGGTCATGCAGGGCACCGTCAACAACATGCGCCAGCCGAAGATCTCCAGGCCGCTCAAGGGCGTAAGCAGCGACGTGAAGTAATACATCACGGCAAACAACACCGAGGCCAAGACCGATAACACAACACCTTTAGACACACTGTCCTCACGAAAGCCGATTGATACAAAAGAAGGGGGGATTTCAGGGAGGGAATATAGTGCTTTTGAGGTGAGATGTTTGCTCTGTTTTGGAGCGGTTTATGGGAGGATTTCTCAGGTCCCCCCATAAAAGGGACTTATGGCCGGGCAACTCGCCCCGACACAAAGTGGCTCACATCATTGAACCCTGGCGTCGACGCATGCCCTGGCGTGACCAGCGAGTCGATGAATACTTCGTCCTCCGCCGTGATCTTCACCTCCAGCGCGCCGGTGTAGGCATCCCACTGCGCCTCGGTGCGCGGCCCGACAATCGCCGAACTGACCGCCGAGTTGTTCAGGACCCAGGCAATCGCGAACTCGACAATCCCCACGCCACGGCCCTGGGTGTATTGCTGGATCTGCTGGGCGATGCGCAGGGATTCAACGCGCCATTCGGTTTCCAGGATGCGCTTGTCCTGGCGTCCGGCACGGCTGCCGGCTTCAGGCGTTACGTCCGGCGCATATTTGCCGCTGAGCACGCCACGGGCCAGCGGGCTGTAAGGCACCACGCCCAGGCCATACGCGGCGGCGGCGGTGATCTGCTCCACCTCGGCCTGACGGTTGACGATGTTGTACAGCGGCTGGCTGATGATCGGTTTGTCCACCCCCAGGCGCTCGGCCACGCGGATCACTTCGGCGATCCGCCAGCCGCGGTAGTTGGACAAGCCCCAGTGGCGGATCTTGCCCTCGCGGATCAAGTCGCCAATCGCTGAAATCGTGACTTCCAGTGGCGTGTTGTGGTCTTCGCGGTGCAGGTAATAGATGTCCAGGTAATCGGTGTCGAGGCGCGTCAGGCTGGCTTCCAGCGCATTGAAAATCCGCTTGCGACTCAGGCCGCTGCGGTTCGGCAGGCCATCCGCCGGGCCGATGCCGACCTTCGAAGCCAGCACCCAATCCTGGCGCTGGCGGGCGATGGCTTCGCCGACGATTTCCTCGGAGCGCCCTCCGGTGTAGACGTCGGCGGTGTCGATAAAGTTGATGCCTTGATCCCAGGCCTTGTCGATGATGCGCAGCGAGTCCTCGGTGTTGGTCTGCTCGCCAAACATCATGCTGCCCAGGGTCAGTGCGCTGACCTTCAACCCGGACTGGCCCAGTGTGCGGTAAATCATCGTGAACACCTCAAAAGGGGGAGACAGGCCCTATCCAATACCAGAGAGCAAGGCTCTGGAACAAGCCCCGCGACGGTTATTGCGGTAATAGTTCGGCGCAGCGCAGTTGCAGGAAGCGATGCAGTACCTTGACTCGCTCCGACACCTGCAACCGATGGGGACACATCAGATTGAACGGGGTCGGTTCGCCTTGCCAATCGGTGAGCAACGGCACCAGGCGCCCGGCCTTGATATCGCGCGCTACATCCAGCCGCGCTTTATAGGCGATGCCGTGCCCGGCCAATGCCCAGCGCCGCACGATCTCGCCGTCATCACTGAGGTAGTCGCCGCCGACCTCGACTTCCTGCAGCACCTCGCCCTGGCGAAAGTACCAGGTGTTGTTCGCCCGACCCTGGCGCATATAGCGCAGCGTGCTGTGTTGTGCCAGGTCCTGGGGGAGGCGTGGCGTACCGTGGCGCGCGAGGTAGTCGGGGCTGGCGCACGCCACCCGCGTGTGGTCGGGCACCACCGGCAACGCGACCAGGCTGGAGTCCCGTGGTACGCCGAAACGCAGGGCGATGTCGACGGTTTCGCGGAACAGGTCGGCATTGCTGTCGTTGAGCAGCAACTGAAGGCGCACGTTCGGGTGTTCGAGCTTGAACTCATCCAGCCAGCCCAGCAGCACATTGCGCCCGAAATCCGAGGGCGCGGCCAATTGCAGTAATCCGCTGAGGCTCTGGCCTTGCTGCTTGACCGCCTGTTCGCCTTCCGACAGCGCCTCCAGTGCCACGCGCACACTGTCGAGGTAGCGCCGGCCTTCTTCGGTCAGGCGCATGCTGCGGGTGGAACGCGCCAGCAGCCGGATGCCCAGGCGGGTTTCCAGGCGCTTGAGGGCAATGCTCGCTGCGGCCGGGGTCAGGCTGAGGCTGCGGGCGGCTGCCGACAGGCTGCCGGTGTCAGCAGTGCGTACGAACACTTCAAGGTCGAGGATTGAGCTCATTTGTAAAAATCCTTTAAAGATCTTGTCGTTTTACCGGGATTTTTCAACGATTGCCAAGCTGGGAAGATGAAAGCTCATTTTCTCAGCCAGGTATTTCCCCATGACATCTCCCCTCAACGGCACAACCATCATCGTCATTGGCGGCAGCAGCGGCATTGGTGCCGCGGTGGCCAAGCAGGCCGTGGCACGCGGTGCCCATGTGGTGCTGGCCGGGCGGCGCTTGTCTTCAACCGTGGAGAACGGGGTGCGCAGCGAGCAGGTGGACGTGACCGACGCAGCCTCATTACAGCGCTTGTTCGAAACCGTGGGGCCGTTTGACCATCTGGTCTACACCGCAGGGCCTGCGGTGCAGGCCAAGGCCCTGATCGAGACCGACCTGAACCTGGCGCAAGACAACTTCAACGTGAAGCTCTGGGGTTCGCTGCGGGCGATCCAGTCGGCGCTGCCATTTCTCGCCGAGCGCGGCAGCATCACCCTGACGTCGGGGCAGTTGGGGCGCAAAACGGTTGCGGGGCAATTCATCAAGACCGGCATCAATGCGGCGACCGAAGCGCTGGGCAAGCAACTGGCCAAGGAACTGGCGCCACGGCGGGTCAATGTGGTCAGCCCGGGCGTGATCGACACCGAGGCGTATGCCGGGTTGTCCGATGAGCAGCGACTGGCAATGTTTGCCAAGGCGGGCGGGGCGTTGCCGGTGGGGCGCGTGGGGCAGGCCGAAGAAGTGGCTGCCGGGTATGTGTTGGCGATGGAGAACGGGTTTATCACCGGTAGCGTGATTGATGTCGACGGCGGCGGATTACTCTAAAGGCAGCTGAATAAAAAAGGTCCCGCTTTCAGGCGGGACCTGCATTATCAGTAATAGGGCCGTGCTTAATAACGTGGCACCGGAACCGGTTGTGGCGGGTAGTAATAGCCTGGAGGCGGCGCCTGGTAATAGACCGGTGGCGGCTGTTGGATGTACACCGGCTGCGGCTGCACGTAAACCGGTTGCTGCTGCACATAGACCGGAGGCTGGGAGTTGGCGACCACCGAACCCACTACGAGACCGCCGACAACCGCACCCAGCAAAGCCGGGCCACCCCAGCCCCAACCACCGCCATGCCCGTACCCATAACCGTGACCCCAGCCATAGCCATACCCTCCACGGGCTTCTGCTTGCCCTGCGATGGCGAGGGTGGCAATGAGCAACATGGCTACTTTCATTTTTGAGAGTCGACTGATCATGATAAGTCCTCTACGTATGCACCGAACCGGTCTTGATAATATCCCCGGGCATAGGCTTCAGACAGCGGTTTCGGACGGGATGATGGAGTACGAAAGTAAAGGCTGGGTAAAGGTTGTAGCCTATTTGTTACGTGGAGTGGGCGTAGAGGTTAATAGGGCTTTTGGGCGGTTGTTTGCCTATAAAAACTCGCTTTTATATGAGCGAATAGATGACCGGCGCCGCCCTTGATATCACGGCACCGGTCAGCGCTGATTCAAGCCTTGAGTGTGCGCGTCATGCGCAACGCCAACACACTGCCCGCGACGATCACCGCCGCCAGCAGGTACAGCGCCAGGTCCGTAGACCCGGTGGCATCTTTCACAAACCCGACGATATACGGGCTGAGGAACCCCGCCATCTGGCCCATGGAGTTGATCAACGCCAGACCACCCGCTGCCGCACCTGCGCTGAGCATCGCGGTTGGCACCGGCCAGAACATCGGCAGGCCGGTGAGGGCACCCATGGTGGCGATGGTCAGGCCGAGGATCGCAATGGCCGGCGTGGTTGCAAAGTTCACCGCAATCACCAGCCCGATCGCGCCCATCAGCATCGGCACCACCAGGTGCCAGCGACGCTCCTTGCGCAAGTCGGCAGAGCGGCCCACCAGCAGCATGAACACCGCCGCCAGCAGGTACGGGATCGCACTCAGCCAGCCAATCACCAGGTTATCGCTGAAGCCCATGTTCTTGATGATCGATGGCAGCCAGAAGTTGATGGCGTACACACCGCTCTGGATGCAGAAGTAGATCAGGCCGAACGCCCAGATCGCCGGGTTCTTGAACACTTCCAGCAGCGAGTCGCTGGTGGTCTTCGGCTTGTTGGCCAGGTCGGTCGCCTGGTCGGCTTCCAGCACCGCGCGCTCATGGGGCGTGAGCCACTTGGCGTTGGCAAAGCTGTCGCTGAGCAGGAAGTAGGCGAGGGCGCCGAGGATCACCGTCGGCACGCCTTGCAGCAGGAACATCCACTGCCAGCCCGCAAGCCCGCCCTGGCCGGCGGCGAAGTGGTTGAGGATCCAGCCAGAGAACGGGCTGCCGAGCAGGCCGGAGACCGGAATCGCCGACATGAACAGCGCCATGATCCGCCCACGGCGGAAGGTCGGGAACCACTGCGAGAGGTACAGCACCACGCCCGGGAAGAACCCGGCTTCAGCGGCGCCGGTCAGCAGGCGCAAGCCGTAGAAGTGCGTCGGTGTGGTAACGAACAACAGGCAGGTGGACAGGGCGCCCCAGACGATCATCATCAGCGCAATCCAGCGCCGTGGACCGAATTTGGTCAGCGCCAGGTTGCTCGGCACGCCGCACAGCACGTAGCCGATAAAGAAGATCCCGGCACCGAGGCCGTACACGGTCTCGCTGAATTTCAGGTCGTCGAGCATCTGCAACTTGGCAAAGCCGACGTTGACGCGGTCGAGGTAGTTGAACAGGTAGCAGATGAAAATGAAGGGGATCAGGCGCAGGGTGATGCGCTTGTATACGGCGTTTTTATCGTCATCGGTGGCCTGGGTAACAGCGGCGCTCTGTGACATGGCAGTCTCTCTTTATTATGATTTTTCGCGATGCGAGGGTAACGTTGATCGCCCAACGAGTCTCGGCCACCTCAAGGGGTGCTGTCTTTGTGCTCGCGCACAGTGAAGCATGGTTTGCGCTGTGCCTATGAACAACCGGTTTTTTTCAGGAATTTAGCCCCATGTTCGAGCTGGATCATGACCTGGCGCAGGATATCGTCAATCGCACCATGGCGATCCTGCCCTATAACGTCAACGTCATGGACAGCCAGGGCCTGATCCTGGGCAGCGGCGAACCCGAGCGGATCAACACCCGCCACGAAGGCGCGCAGTTGGTGCTGGCCAACGGGCGGGTGGTGGAAATCGACGGCCAGACCGCCAAGCACCTCAAGGGCGTGCAACCCGGGATCAACCTGCCGCTGCTGCACGACCAGCGCCTGATCGGCGTGCTGGGCATTACCGGTGAGCCGGAATTGCTGCGCACCTATGCCGAACTGGTGCGCATGACCGCCGAAATGCTGGTCAGCCAGCGTCACCAGCAAGCCGAGCAACAATGGCGGCGCCAGCGCTGCGATGATCTGCTGGCACTGCTGCTGGCCGAGACCGGCGATTCGCCGCGCCTGGTGGATGAAGCCCAGCAACTGGGCCTCAAGCCGCAGCTGGCGCGCACGCCGTACCTGTTCGAGCTGGGCAGCGGCCAGTCGGCCGAGGCCTTGAGCGCCTGGCTGACCTCGCGCTACCCCGACAGCTGGTGCGTCAGCTCCGCGCAGTTTTCCCTGCTGTGGTGCCGGCCGGCGTCGGTGCAAGTCGATAACCCGCGCCTGCTGGAAAAGCTCGACGGCCTGGGCTGGAACATCCTGCGGGTCGCCGTCGGCGGGCAAGCGGACGGGCTGGCCGGCCTGCGCCGTTGTTACCGGCGAGTCGGCGACCTGCTCGCCTATGGCCGTGATGTGCTGCCCGAATCGCGGTTGCTGACCCTCAATCGCTACCGCCTGCCGGTCATGCTCTGGCGCCACCGCAACGACGACGCCCTCGATGAATTGCTCAACCCGCTGCGCAAGGTACTGGCCAAGGACAGCAACGGCCAGTTGCTGGCGACCCTGCGCAGCTGGTGCGACCACGACGGCCAAAGCCAAGCCTGCGCCGATGCCCTGGGGATCCACCGCAACAGCCTGCGCTACCGCATGGAACGCATCGCCGAGCTGAGCGGCGTCGACCCGCTGACCCTCGACGGCATGCTCGCGTTGTATCTCGGCGTGCAGCTATTGCCGCAAGCTTTGTCCAAATGAACAACAAACCCCAGCCACTCTTGTGCAATGGACCGGCGTTATTGCCGGTGCCAACTGGCAGCATGGGCGTTATAAAAACCGGAGAAAGCCCATGAAAATCATCATCGCCCCTGACTCGTTCAAGGACAGCCTGAGTGCCGAGGGCGTGGCGAATGCCATTGCCGAGGGGTTGGCCAGCGTGTGGCCCGACGCCGAGCTGATCAAGTGCCCGATGGCGGACGGTGGTGAGGGCACGGTGGAATCGGTACTCGCCGCCTGCCAGGGCGAGCTGCGCACCAGCCGTGTGCAAGGGCCATTGGGCGGCAGTGTCGACGCGCATTGGGGCTGGTTGGCCGAGAGCCACACCGCAATCATCGAAATGGCCGAAGCCAGCGGCCTGCAACTCGTGCCACCGGGTCAGCGAAATGCGTGTTCCAGCAGCACCTTCGGCACTGGCGAACTGATCCGCGCCGCCCTGGATGCCGGCGCCCAGCGCATCATCCTGGCCATTGGCGGCAGCGCCACCAACGACGGCGGCGCCGGGGCGATGCTAGCCCTGGGTGTGCAGTTGTTTGATGCCGAGGGAGCAGCGCTGCCCCTTGGCGGCCTGGCGCTGGGCAAACTGTCGCGCATCAGCCTTGAACAACTGGACCCCCGCCTGAACGAAGTGCGCTTCGAAATCGCCGCCGACGTGAACAACCCTTTATGCGGTCCTCACGGGGCCTCGGCGATTTTCGGCCCGCAAAAGGGCGCCACTCCCCAGCAAGTCGAGCAACTGGATGCGGCCCTCGGCCATTTCGCCGATCACTGCGCCAGGGTATTGCCCAAAGACGTACGCGACGAACCCGGCAGCGGTGCCGCCGGTGGCTTGGGTTTCGCCGCCAAGGCGTTCCTTGGCGCGCAGTTTCGCGCGGGTGTTGAAGTGGTCGCAGAGCTTGTTGGGCTTGAGCAAGCCGTGCGTGGCGCCGACTTGGTGATCACCGGCGAAGGCAGGTTCGATGCCCAGACCCTGCGCGGCAAGACCCCGTTTGGCGTGGCGCGGATCGCCAGGCAGCACAACGTGCCGGTGATCGTGATCGCCGGCACCCTGGGGGATGGCTACGAGCAAATGTACGCCCACGGCGTGGATGCCGCGTTCGCCTTGCCGTCCGGCCCGACTACCCTGGAACAGGCCTGCAGCGAGGCACCGCGCCTGTTGCGCGAGCGCGCCTCGGACATTGCCCGGGTTTGGCGTGTGGCCGCCCTGGCGGTCTAAGCCTCAAAGCCCTGCGCCAGTCGGTCGATCCACTGGCGCTGAAATCCCAGCAGTACGTCCTTGGGCTGCTGCAACTGGACAAACTCCAGCATCGGGTCTTCCACCGCCGTGCGCACGCCGGCCAACTCCTCCAGCGCCGCCAGCCCGCAAAACGGCACATAGGCTTCGCTGTAACCACCTTCATGCACCAGCACCAGGCGCCCTTGGCACAGGCGCTCGGCGGCTTGGCGTACTGTGCGGGTCATCAGGCGGAACGACTCGCTGTGCAGCAGCATGCGCGCCAGCGGGTCCACGGCGTTGGCGTCATAGCCGCAGGCGACGATGATCAGTTCCGGCTCGAAGCGCTCCAGGGCCGGTACCACGATGCGCTCCATCGCGTGCAGATAGGCTTCGTGGCCGCTGCCTGGCGGCAACGGGATATTGATATTGGCGCCCAGGCCGGCGCCACGGCCACGGTCCTGTTCACCGCTGTAGCCCGGCGGATAGCAACCGTCCTGGTGCAGGGAGATCGTCAATACATCGCCACGTGTTTCGAAGATGGACTGGGTGCCGTTGCCATGGTGCACGTCCCAGTCGATCACGGCGACCTTGCCCAGCCCGCGGCGCGCCTTGGCGGCCTCGATGGCGATGGCGATATTAGCCAGGAAGCAAAAGCCCATGGCGCCGTCCGCCAGGCAGTGATGCCCCGGGGGCCGCGACAGTGAGTAGGCATTCTCGACCTGCCCGCTCAGCACTGCGTCCACTGCAGCGATGGCCAGCCCGGCGGAGAGTCGGGCGATCTCGTAACTGCCCGGACCGATCGGTGCCTGTGGGCCCAGTTCGCCACCGCCAGCATCGCTCAGGGCCTTGAAGCGTTGCAGGTAGTCGGCACCGTGTACCCGTCGCAAGTCCTCGTCAGTGGCCGGAACTGCGCTGTGCTGTTGCAGGTGACGGCTCAGCCCGGATACGTCCAGCAGGCTTTTCAAGCGCCGCTTGGTCTCCGGCGACTCGGCATGCCCGCTGCTGGCAGGCGGCTGCACCCAACCGCCCACCGGCAAGGTCAGTGCGTGGGCGCCGGCGCTGTGCCAGAGGCTTAGTTCATCAAAGAAAAACGCGGTGGTTCGGTTCATCAGAGTCTCCAGTTCAGCGGGTTAAAACAGCGTCAGGCGTGGCGCGGCTGCCGAGCATCAGCGCCAGGGACAACAGGGTGACGGCGGCGCCGCCCACCAGCAGCGAGGCAAACCCGCCGCTGGCTTCGATGAGCTGCCCGGCAATGGCCGGCCCGATGGCCAGGCCCGCACCGATCACCAGGTTGGAGGTGTTCATCAGCTTGCCGCTGCGGTCGAGGTCGGCGAGGCAGGCGAGAATCAGCGGCAGGATGAAGGTCCAGGTGAATTTGAACAGCAGCGCTGCCAGGGCAAAGCGCAGCAGTGTTGGCGTACCGCTCAGCAACAGCACCGCACCGGCCATCAGGGCGTAGCCCACCAGCAACAGCAGCAGGCGTGGCAGGCGCGTACCGATCAGCGAGGCACAGCCGGCGCCGACGATGCCCATCACGGTGGCCAGGGCCAGCACTTCACCGCTGTGTTGCGCGGAGATTGCGGCGCCACTGCTGATGGCGCCGATAAAGGTCCAGACACCGCCGAGGCTGACGTAGAAGGCCAGGATCCCGGCGATGCCTAGCGCAGCCTTCACCCGGGAGACAGGTATCGGCGCTGCATCGGTTTGCTCGCGCGGCGGGCTGCCGGACGGGAAACACCGGGCGAGTGGCAACAGCAGCGTCATCAGTCCCGCAAGAATCAGGTAGCAGGCGCCGAGGCCATAGCGCGCAAACAGTCCGGGCAGCACGCCAAGGCCGACCGCTCCGACCACCAGTTGCCCCATCACCCACAAGCCGTAGACCCGGCTTGGATTGGCAGTGGCAGCCGCGCTGGCCAGGCAGATGATCATCAACGAACCGCCCGCCAAGGCACTCATAAAACGCAAGGCAAGCAAGGTGGCGTAGGTGTCGGCGAGCATCGACAACAGGTTGGCGGCAATGAATGCCACGGCGGCGACCAGGGCTGCCAGGCGCCAGTCCACCCGTTTCAGCCACCAGAAGGCGGGCAGGGTGGCCAGGCTCATCGCCCCCAGCTCGGTGGAGAACAGGTCGCCGATGTGGGACGGGCTCAACTGCCATTGGCTGGCCAGTTGCGCGGCCACCGCCGGTGCGGTCATCAGGATGGTCGGGGTGATGGCGGCGAACAGAATGATCGCCGCCAGCAACGGCCATGACCGTGCTGAAAGGCCGGCGGTTGCAGCGTGGGTCTGAGTGTTCATGGGCAAGCTCCGGGAAAGTGATTCAGAACACATGGACCAGCCGCAACAGGGCGTCGGTGCCTGCGTAGCCGTTGGATGCCGCGACGTTTTGCGAAAGGCTGAACATCACTTGGTTCTGCCGGTCGAGCCAATGCCCTACCTCGAAACCCACCTGGGTGTAGCGCTTGTGGGTGTCGTCGATGCGCTGGTCGTTGATGCGCAGCTCGCCGCCATCGGCGTGGATCAAACGCAGGGCGCCGTAGGTGGCCGGGCTGAAGTCGTAGGAGGCGAAGGCTTGCAGGCGGTACAGCGGGTCTTGCTTGAGGTCGCTGCCGAAATAGTCGTCATTGGTGCCGTACAACTGGGCTTCGAGGTTGGCTTCCAGCACCCATTTCTCGCCAATGCCCTGGGTGTAGTTGTAAACGAAGGTCGCGCCCCAGCGATTGGCCCCGGGGGACACGTCGGGGTTTTTACTGTGGTACTCGCCCACCGGCACGGTGATCAGGCTCAACAGCCCGCTGTAGGTGCGTGAGGCCGGGTCGTTGATGAAAAACAGCGTGCCGCCCACCTGCGGGTCACCAAAGCCGCTCTCGCCGGTGTGCTGGCTGGCGCCGGGCAAGCGCGCATTGATGTCGGCGAAGGGCAGGATAAATTGCGGGGTGCACAGCGTGCCGCAGACGTCAGTGAAAAACACCTGGCGGTACGCCACGGCGTTGACCTTCAAGTCGGCCTTGCCGGTGGTGTCGGCCGGGCCGTGGAAATCATCGTAGCGCGTCGCCGGCAAGTACAGCACGCCGAGGCTGGTACCGGACGGCGCGCCGAAAAAGTCCCGGGCGTTGAGGTCGGCGGCCTGGCTGTCGAGGCTCAGTAGGGTGCCGCCCAGCAGCATGGCCAGGTGACGCAAGGTGGAGTGATTCATCGCAAGGCATCTCTTATGGAATGTGATGGATGGCAGCGGAAAATGGGCAAAGGGCGCCCGAGGCCGTCAAAACGACAGCGCAAAAAAGCAACGAATTAAGGGGTGAGGTCAGTCGGGCGGGGCGTGCAGCAAGTGCGCGATGCGCGCCTTGTCCTTGACCCCGAGCTTGCTGTAGATGGCGCGGATGTGATGGCGCACGGTGTTCGGCGACAAGCCCAGGTCGCGGGCGACTTCCTTGTAGGTCTTGCCTTCGCCAAAGCCCTGGGCCACGTCGTTCTCTCTGGGACTGAGCTGGGGCAGGGCGCGGTTGAGGCGCGCGGCCAACAGAAACTGATCGCCCACGGCCGAGGCTTCGATATGGATGTGCTTGCCCTCATGCCCGCGCTGATTCAACGGCACCGGCAGGGCGGGGCCGCTCCATTGCGGCCACTCACTGAGCAGCAGGTCGACAAACCCGCGTTCGGCACACTGCAACACCCCGCGCTGGTCGCAGACCGCCAGGGCCAGGTTGCGCGGGCTGGTAAGGGTTTCGCGCATGGCCACCAGGGTGCGGATCTGGTTCGCCGAGACGGCCGCCACCAGGTGCAGCATCAGGTTGTTCAGCAGTTGGCAGTCGTCCTGGTTGAACCGTGGCGCTCCCGGTTTGCGGTACAGGCTCAAGTGGTCACTGAGGCGGGTTTGCGGGTCGACGTGGATCACACACAACAACTCGCCAATGTCATGGCGCTGACCCAACCAATTCTGGCCCGGGCCGTTGGCGGGGTCGAGCATGTCGACAATCACTGCCTGGCCGGGTGCTTCGTGCACCAGCCCGACCGTCACGTCCACATGGCGGATCGACTGCCAGTCGGCCAAGTACGTGTCTGGCAGGTGATGCAGGTAGCTGCTGTGTTCTTCCGGCAGGCCATCGATGATCGCGGCACGCCCCCACCATGCGCTGTCGAAGGGCAGCAGTTGACTGATGCGCGACAGGGCATGGCCATGAAACTGTTCGATGTCCTGATGCTGGGCCAGGCGTTGCAGATCAAGCGTCAGGGTGCTGAAAGCCTGTAACAGGCCGGGGGGATCAAGACGGCTCATGGGCGTTCCTCTGTGGGACTTTTTTATTGTTCTAGTCACAGGGTTTAAAGGCCGAAACGGGGCAGGGCCTGGGTGAAGTATCGGCGCTGCAGGGGCTGATCGCTATCCTACAGATGCATGATGTGCGGCAGGATTTGTACTCGCCAAAAAACCGCCTTGCCGCCTACACTGGTCGGCCACGTGTTTTTCAAAGGACGAAACACCATGCACACACCTGAACCCAAGATCGTTATCACGCGCTTCACCGAGGCCCATCTTGAAGGCGTCACTGCGCTCTACAACGACCCGGCTGTCTGCCGTCAGGTGCTGCAAATGCCTTTCCAGTCAGTCGAGGCCTGGCGCAAACGCCTGGTGCAGGACAACGAGCGGCGGCTACAGCTGGTGGCGCTGCATGCCGGTGAAGTGATCGGCCAGCTGGGTTTGGAACAGTATTTGCGCGTGCGCCAAAGCCACGTCGGCTCATTCGGCATGGGCGTCGCCACCGCCTGGCAGGGCAAGGGCGTGGGCTCCCGGCTGCTGGGCGCGGCGCTGGAGGTGGCGGATAACTGGATGAACCTGCACCGGGTGGAACTCACGGTGTACGCCGACAACGAAGCCGCCCACCGCCTGTACCACAAGTTCGGCTTCGAGACCGAAGGCCGGCTGCGCGACTACGCCGTGCGTGACGGCGCATTCGTCGACACGCTGACCATGGCGCGCATCCGCAAGCCGGCCTAGTCGTCCTGCAACGCAAACGCCACCGCAGCCTGCGCATGCAGCTCGGTGGTGTCCAGCAAGGGCAGGTCGCTGTGCTGCGGCTTGATCAACAGGCTGATTTCCGTACAGCCGAGGATGATGGCCTGGGCGCCACGGGCGGCCAAAGACTCGATCACCCGCTGGTACACCTCGCGCGATGCGTCGCTGATCACCCCGACGCACAACTCTTCGTAAATGATCCGGTGCACGGCCTGGCGCTCTTCAGCGTCCGGCACCAGCACGGCCAGCCCCTGCGCCGCCAGGCGTGACTTGAGAAACTCCTGCTCCATGGTAAATGCGGTACCCAGCAGGCCAACGCTCAGGGTGCCAGCTTCCACGGCCGCCGCGCCGGCAGCGTCTGCAATATGCAGAAACGGTATCGACACCGCCGCTTCAATCTGCGGCGCTACCAAGTGCATGGTGTTGGTACACAGCACGATGCATTCGGCGCCACCGGCTTGCAGGCGGCGGGCGGCGTCTTCGAGGATCAGCGCCGCATCGTCCCAGCGCCCGGCGTGCTGGGCCTGCTCCACCGGGCCGAAGTCGACGCTGTACATCAACAGTTGTGCCGAGCGCAGCGGCCCGAGCTGGTCGCGCACGTTCTGGTTGATGATGCGGTAATACTCGGCGCTGGACTCCCAGCTCATGCCGCCGATAAGGCCGATGGTGCGCATGCGATGCTCCTGAATTGGACGGGCGAGGGCACCACATTACCCGCGCGCTGCGCTTTAGTCATACGCCGGTGTGCGGCATCTGCCATGATCAAGGCTCGCAACATGGGTCACCCAAGGAACACGGCAATGGACGATGTACAACAACTGGGCGAGATGCTGCGTCATTACGCCGACAGCGAAGCCCACAAGAAACAGCAGTTCGAAGTGCAGTCGGCCCATTGGGCGCAGAAGATCGGCGAGTTGTTCGGCCAGATCGAGCAGTGGCTTGCGCCTGTGAAGACGGTCGGTTTGCTGGAAGTGCAGCGCGAGGCGTACGTGGCTTCCGGCCCCAGCGTGCCGGTGGAGACCTCCACCTTCAAGACCGAGAAACTGACCATCCATATCGCCGGCAAACCGGTGGAGTTCGTGCCGGATGTGATGGGCGCCGGCGGTTTGATTTCGCTGTCGGTGATGGGCTTGACCGCCGCCCGCTACGGCAGCATTTCCCTGGTATTGCTGCCGGGGAAAAACGACTGGCTGTGGAAGAAAACCAACGGTTTGAAAGACCCGGATACGTTCGGCTTCGATGCCAACTTCCTGGCGTTGCAGTTGCAGAGCCTGATTCCCCGCGAACGCGGCTAGTCGCTCAATGTGGTGCTTGTGTGGGAGCGGGCTTGCTCGCGAAAGCGGTGTGTCAGTCGCTGTATATGTTGACTGAACCACCGCATTCGCGAGCAAGCCCGCTCCCACAATTAGATCTCTATATTGCCCCAGTCCTGCTTTGTTTCCTCAGGCGCCACCGCGTTGACCCGCTTGCCCGTGGCCAGCTCCACCCGCCGTGCCACTTCCGGGTCATCGGCGAACGGCGTCAGGCTGGCCTCATCCAGGCTCTCCTTCGACTGGCCCCGCAGGCAATACTCCACCGCGCCATACAGGCCGATCACCGCCGCCAGGTTCAGCGCTATCTCCCACATCAGGCGATCTGCGCGTCAAGCTGCGCTACCTTCAAATCCGCCACACGCACGGTGCGCCAGGTGTTGTACGCCATCAGCAACATGCCGCTGAGGAAGAACACCCCGCCGACGAATCGCACCACAAATCCCGGATGGCTGGCCTGTAACGCTTCCACAAACGAGTAGGTGAGGGTGCCGTCATCGTTCACCGCCCGCCACATCAGGCCCTGGGTGATGCCGTTGACCCACATCGACGCGATGTACAGCACCGTGCCGATGGTCGCCAGCCAGAAGTGCATATTGATCAGCCCCACACTGTGCATCTGCGCGCGCCCGAAGATTTTCGGGATCATGTGGTACAGCGAGCCAAACGTGATCATCGCCACCCAGCCCAGGGCGCCGGCGTGGACGTGGCCGATGGTCCAGTCGGTGTAATGGGAGAGGGCGTTGACGGTCTTGATCGCCATCATCGGCCCTTCAAAGGTCGACATCCCGTAGAACGCCAGCGACAGCACCAGGAAGCGCAGGATCGGGTCGGTGCGCAATTTATGCCAGGCCCCGGAAAGCGTCATCATGCCGTTGATCATCCCGCCCCAGCTCGGCGCCAGCAGGATCAGCGACATCGCCATCCCCAGCGACTGCGCCCAGTCCGGCAGCGCGGTGTAGTGCAGGTGGTGCGGACCGGCCCAGATGTACAGGGTGATCAGCGCCCAGAAGTGCACGATGGACAGGCGATAGGAATACACCGGCCGCCCGACCTGCTTCGGCACGAAGTAGTACATCATCCCCAGGAAACCGGTGGTCAGGAAGAACCCCACGGCGTTGTGCCCGTACCACCACTGCACCATCGCGTCGGTGGCCCCGGAATACACCGGGTAGGACTTGAACCAGTCCACCGGGATCGACAGGTGATTGACCACGTGCAGCATCGCGATCACCACGATAAATGCACCGAAGAACCAGTTGCCGACGTAGATGTGCTGGGTCTTGCGCTGCACCACAGTGGTGAAAAACACGATCGCATAGGCCACCCACACCACGGTCATCCACACCGCGCCGCTGAACTCGATCTCGGCGTATTCCTTGGTGGTGGTGTAACCCAGTGGCAGGCTGACCAGCATGATCACGATCACCGACTGCCAGCCCCAAAAGGTAAAGGCAGCGAGCTTGTCCGAGTACAGCCGTACCTGGCAGGTGCGCTGTACTGCGTAGTAGCTGGCGGCGAATTGCGCGCTGCCGGCAAAGCCGAAAATCACCAGGCTGGTGTGCAGCGGGCGCAGGCGCCCGAAGGTGGTCCACGGCAGGTCGAGGTTCATCTCGGGCCACACCAGTTGCGAGGCGATCCACACGCCCATGGCCATGCCGACCACGCCCCAGACGATGGTTGCAATGACGAATTGACGCACGACCTTGTAGTTGTAGGCCTGTGCGGTTGATGGTGGTTGCATGCTTAGTCCTCCCACGGTTCCAAGTGGGCGGCACTGTAGGAAGTATGGGTAGAACAATACAGACTCAGACCCGGGTCATTAATACGGATCAGCCACTAACCTGCATTTTTCGCACGTTACCCCCGTCAATAAATCGTTTGTCCAACCCCCGCCCAATGACAAAACTGCAAGTCACTCGCAAAACAACAACGATTGGGCAAAAAACCATATGCAAATCGAGCGCAACTTTTACAACGGCCACTTCGCCGAACCTGCCAGCACCGCCCAAATCGCGGTCTACAACCCCGCGACCGAGGCCCAGGTAGGCCGGGTGTCCGCCGCCACCCCTGATGAAGCCATTGCGGCCGTCGATGCCGCCGCCAGCGCACAGAAAACCTGGGGCAAGCTCACCAGCATCCAGCGCGCCGAACACCTGCGGGCTTTCGCCGCCGCCCTCGAAACCTGCGCTGAAAGCATAGGCCGGGCGCTGGCCAGCGAATCCGGCAAAAGCCTCGACGACGCCAGCAACGAAGCGCGCTACGCCGCCCAGATCACCCGCTACCACGCCGAATGGGCACGCCGCATCGAAGGCGAAATCATCCCCAGCGACACCCCGGACGAAAACCTGTTCCTGCAACGCGAGCCCATTGGCGTCGTGGCTTGCCTGATTCCGTTCAACTACCCGGTCTATACCCTGCTGCGCAAAATCGCCCCGGCGCTGATTGCCGGCAACACCGTGGTGGTGCGCCCAAGCAACAACACGCCGTTGTCCGCCTTTGAAATCGCCCGTGCCGTCGAGCAGTCGGGCATGCCGGCCGGCGTGATCAACATCCTGACCATGGACCACGCCACCGCCGCCGCCCTGTGCACCCACAAGGCCGTGGGCCTGATCACCCTGACCGGCAGCGTCAACGCCGGGCGCATCGTGCTCGACTACTGCAAGGCCAACATCGCCAAGCCGTCCCTGGAGCTGGGCGGCAAGACCCCGGCGATCATCGAGGCCGACGCCGACCTGGAAAAAGCCGCCAGCGACATCATCGCTTCCAAGACCACCCACTGCGGCCAACTGTGCACGGCCGTCGAGCGGGTGTATGTGCAGGAAAGCGTCTATGACCGATTCCTGGCCCTGCTCAAGGCCAAGATCGGCGCCGTCAAATTCGGTGACCGTGCCACGGATGCGGGCCTGATGGGCCCACTGGTCAACGCCAGCTCCCGGCAGAATATTCACGCCATGGTCGAGCGCGCCATCGCCGACGGTGCTGTACTGGAAACAGGCGGCGTACTCCCCGAAGGTCCGGGCCATTTCTACCCGCCGACGCTGCTCAGCGCCTGCCGCCAGGACATGGAAATCATCCAGGAAGAAATCTTCGGCCCGGTGCTGCCGGTGCTCAAGTACCGCGATATCGACGAAGCGCTGGCCATGGCCAACGATCACCAGTTCGGCCTGTCGTCGGTGCTCTATACCGAGAACTACCGCACGGCCATGAAAGTCGCCAACGCCATCGAGGCCGGCGAGTTGTACGTCAATCGCACCCCGGCCGACCCTTACCAGGGTTTCCACGCCGGCTGGAAACGCTCAGGGCTGGGCGGCGATGACGGCAAGCACGGGATGCTTGAATTCACCCAGACCCGTTTGGTGGTCATGAAGTACTGATTCACCGACCACCGGCTTCACCTCAATAAAAACAATTATCGGGGCACCTGCACAGTGGGTGCCCGAGGTCTACAAGATGTCCAAGCCTGCACCCGTTGCCCAGGGTTTCGATGCCGTGTCCGCGGCTAAAAGCGACAAAGCCAGTCGCTACTTCCAATTGATGTTGCTGGTATTGGCTGCCGGGGCGATCTACCCGATCCTCTACCTGCGCCAGGTCTACCAGACCACCATGCTCGAGGTGTTCCAGATCAACCACAGCCAGCTGGGTTATCTGTACTCGATGCTCGGTACGATCTTCCTGCTCAGCTACCTGCCGAGCGGCTGGTTGGCCGATCGCCTGCCGCCACGCTTCCTGATCTTCTTTTCGTTGGTGGCCACCGGGGCCCTGGGTATCTGGTACTCCACTGTGCCGTCGATGACCGGCCTGATGATCATCTTCGGCTGCTGGGGCCTGACCACCGGCCTGACCTTCTGGGCTTCGGTGCTCAAGCGGGTGAAGATGATCGCCCATCACAGTGAGCAGGGCCGTTTCTTCGGCATCCTCGACGGCGGCCGTGGCCTGGTGGAAGCCTTGCTGGCGACCGTGGCCCTGGGGCTGTTCGCCTACGCCACCGAGACCCGCAGCCAAACTGCGGCCGAAGGCTTCAAGCACGTGGTCTACCTGTATTCGTTCGTGTGTATCGCCATTGGTTGTGTGCTGGTTCTGCTCAAGGACCCCAAGTCCATGGCCGAAACTGCGGCGGTCGAGAAGGGCAAGTTCAACCTGATCGCCGACCTCACCACCCTGGTGAAAATCCCCGAGCTGTGGCTGGTGACCGCCATCGTATTCTGCGGTTACCACATGTTCTGGGCCACCTACAGCTTCTCCGATTACCTGCAAGGCAGCGGCATGACCGCCGTGATGGCCGGCACCATCACCACCATCAAGCTGTGGATGCGGCCCATCGGCGGGATCGGCGGCGGCTGGCTGGGGGACAAGTTTTCGAACATCTCGGTGCTGATCGTCGCGCTGCTGCTGGTGACCCTGGCGATGGTCGGCCTGATCGTGTTCCCGGCCATTGGCAGCCTCGGCTTGCTGATCGGCACGGTGATCTTTATCGGCCTGATGACCTACGCGATTCGCGGCCTGTATTGGGCGATCCTCGACAGCTGCGACATCCCGCTGCGCATCACCGGCCTGGCCATCGGCATCGTCTCGGTGGTGGGTTACCTGCCGGACACCTTTATCCCGCTGATCAATGGCTACCTCACCGACACATACCCGGGGCAGGTCGGCTACAACCTGTACTTCGGCTACATCGCCTTCATCGGCGGGCTCGGGACCCTCGCGGCCCTGACCTTGCGCGCCCGGATCAATCGTAAAAAATTCAACCAGACAGGTGCCTGAGATGAAAATCGTCGCCCTTGAAACCCATATTGTCGCCGTACCACCACCGCACATCGGCGGCATGTACTGGCTGTTCGTCAAACTGAAAACCGACTGCGGCATCGAAGGCGTGGGCGAGATCTACGCCGCCACCTTCGGCCCCAAGGCCATGCTGCCGATCATCGAGGACGTGTTCGAGCGCTACCTGCTCAACCACGACCCGCACCATATCGAGCGCTTCTTCCGCCAGGCGTACTCCAGCGGCTTCACCCAGCGTCCCGACCTGACCATGATGGGCGTGGTCAGCGGCCTGGAAATGGCCTGCTGGGACATCATCGGCAAGGCCGCCAACAAACCGGTCTATGAGTTGCTGGGGGGCAAGGTCAACGAACGCCTGCGTTCCTACACCTACCTGTACCCGGTCAACAGCAAGGGCGAGTACGACTACGACGACCCGGACCTGGCCGCCGAATGCGCGATCGAGAACATGAACAAGGGCTTCACCGCCGTGAAGTTCGACCCGGCAGGCCCGTACACCGCGTACTCCGGCCACCAGATCTCCCTGGAAGTGCTGGAACGCTGCGAAACCTTCTGCCGCAAGATTCGCGAGGCGGTGGGCGACAAGTGCGACCTGCTGTTCGGCACCCACGGGCAGATGGTGCCGTCGTCGGCGATTCGCCTGGCCAAGCGCCTGGAGAAATACGACCCGCTGTGGTTCGAAGAACCGGTGCCACCAGGCCAGGAAGAGGCCATGGCCCAGGTCGCGGCGAAGACCAGCATTCCCATCGCCACCGGCGAGCGCCTGACCACCAAGTACGAGTTCTTCAAGCTCTTGCAGGCCGGTGGTGCATCGATCCTGCAAATGAACGTGGCCCGCTGCGGCGGCCTGCTGGAAGCCAAGAAAATCGCGAGCATGGCCGAGGCCTACTACGCGCAGATCGCCCCGCACCTGTACAACGGACCGATCGGCGCAGCGGCGAGTTTCCAGTTGGCCACGTGCACGCCGAACTTCCTGATCCAGGAAAGCATCATGACCTGGGGCGGCTTCCATGCCGAAGTGCTGACCAAGCCGCTGCAATGGGAGGACGGCTACATCATCCCGTCCACCGAGCCGGGCCTTGGGGTGGAGCTGAACATGGACGTGGTGCGCAAGCACACGCCGTACACCGGCGAGCGGCTGCACCTGCAAATGGCGCCCACGCCTGCTGACGTGAAAGACACTTCGCCCGCCAAGGGCTAAAAAAAACGACTTATGCGGTAACCGTGAATGACATACGACTACATCATCGCCGGCGCCGGCGCCGCAGGTTGCGTCCTGGCCAACCGACTCTCCGCCTCGGGCGAGCATTCGGTATTGCTGCTGGAAGCCGGCGGCAAGGACAGCTCCTGGTGGTTCAAGATCCCGGTCGGTTTCGCCAAGATGTACTACAACCCGACCTTCAACTGGATGTACTACAGCCAGCCGCAAAAACAGCTGGCCGACCGTGCCATCTATGCCCCGCGGGGGAAGGTGCAGGGCGGTTCCGGCTCGATCAACGCCATGATCTACGTGCGCGGCCAGGCCCATGATTTCGATGACTGGGCGGCTAATGGCAACGACGGCTGGGGCTTCAAGGACGTGCTGCCGTACTTCCGCAAGCTGGAAAATCACCCCCTGGGCGACACCGAATACCACGGCAGCAGCGGCCCCATCAGCATCACCCCGATGAAGGGCCAGACTCACGCCATCTGCGATGTATTTCTCAAGGGCTGCGAGCAATTGGGCTATGGCCTGAGCGATGACTTCAACGGGCCGAACTTCGAAGGTGCGGGCCTCTACGACGTCAACACCCGCAACGGTGAGCGCTGCTCCAGCAGCTTTGCGCACCTGCACCCGGCGTTGGGTAGGCCGAACCTGACCGTGGAGTTGCATGCGCTGGTAGACCGCGTGCTGTTCGACGATCAGCAGCGCGCCACCGGCATCAGCGTGACCCAGCACGGCGTGGTTCGCACCTTTACCGCGCGCAAGGAGGTGATCCTGTGCGCCGGGGCGGTGGATACGCCGAAGATCCTGCAACTGTCGGGTGTGGCGGACAAGCAATTGCTCGCCGAACACAACATCCCGCTGGTCAAGGACCTGCCTGCAGTGGGGCAGAACCTGCAGGACCACCTCTGCGCCAGTTATTACTACAAGGCCAATATCCCGACCCTGAACGACCAGCTCAGTTCGCTGTTTGGCCAGTTCAAACTCGGCCTCAAATACCTGCTGACCCGCAAGGGCGCGCTGGCCATGAGCGTCAACCAGGCCGGCGGGTTCTTTCGCGGCAACGAAGGGCAGGCGCACCCCAATCTGCAGCTGTACTTCAACCCGCTGTCGTACCAGATCCCGAAAAACAACAAGGCCAGCCTCAAGCCCGAGCCGTATTCAGGCTTCCTGCTGTGCTTCAACCCGTGCCGGCCTACCAGCCGCGGGACGATCCGCATCGCCTCGAAAAACCCACGGGACGCGGCCTTGATCGACCCCAACTACCTGAGCACCCAAAAGGACATCGACGAGGTGATCCAGGGCAGCCGGCTGATGCGCAAGATCATGCAGGCGCCGGCGCTCAAGGGCGTTACTGTGGCCGAGGTATTGCCGGGGCCGGCGGTGCAAACCGATGAGCAGATGCTGCAGTACTTCCGCGAGAACAGCGGCTCGATCTATCACCTGTGTGGCTCATGCGCCATGGGCTCGGACCCGCTGGTGTCGGTGGTGGACAAGCGCCTGAAGGTGCACGGGATGCAAGGACTGCGGATTGTCGATGCGTCGATTTTCCCCAACGTGACCTCGGGCAATACCCATGCGGCGGTGTTGATGGTGGCGGAGAAGGGCGCGGATCTGATCCTGCAGGATGCCTGAGGCCACCACCGATAAAATGTGGGAGCGGGCTTGCTCGCGAAGGCGGTGTGTCAGGCGCTGGATATGTCGACTGAACCACCGCCTTCGCGAGCAAGCCCGCTCCCACAGGGGGATTTAATTCGGTAGAGAGACCGTGTTCTGCCACTGAGCAACCGTTTCCGCACTGATGCTCACCCCACCACACACAATCACCACCACATCCTCAATCCCGGCAATCGCCCCATGCTCCAGATACGCCACGGCCAACGAAACCCCACATGCCGGTTCCACCAACTGGCGTAAATCATCGGCGTACCGCGCCACGCCCATCATCGCGTCGGCATCACTCAACACCACGCATTGATGGGCAAACCTGCCGATATGCTGCACCGGCCACGCCGCCACCTGGGTCGCGGCCAACGACTTGGCCACGGTATCGATCTTCGCCAGCCGCACGGGCTTTTCAGCCTCTACGGCAGCAGCAAACGAAGCCGCGCCCGCCGTTTCACACGCAATCACCTTGCAGCCGAACCGCCCATGACGCTCCAGGCCCGTCAGAACGCCCGCGAGCAGTCCACCGCCGCCCACCGAGGTCACGATGGCGCCCACCTGAGGGCAGTCCTCAAGAATCTCGTCGATCATGCTGCTGTGGCCTTCCCACAACAGCGGGTGATCAAAGGCCGGCACATACAGTGCCTCAGGTGATTCGGAGAGTTGCAGCGCCAGCTCATTGGATTGATCCCACAGATCACCGTGCACCACCACCTCGGCCCCGGCCTGGCGGATGCGTGCGCGGGTGGCTTCGGGGGTGGTGGTCGGCACCACGATCCGCGCCTGTAACCCCAGGCCGCGCGCCGCGAAGGCCGTGGCCAGCCCGGCATTGCCGCCGGAGGGGCATACCACCGTGGTCTTGCCCTGGCTCGCCGCGTAGGCGCACAGCGTGGTCATGCCGCGCAACTTGAACGAGCCACAGGGTTGCAGGTTCTCGAGCTTCAGCCAGACCCGCCGGGTAGCGGTGGACAAGCCGGGGTGCAGGATCAACGGGGTGCGAATCGGCAGCATTTCACAAGTTCCTTTTGGCTGAGGCTGCCATCCTACCTCAGCTCGTGGCTGCCACCAGGGGTTCGGCCGGTGTCCTGCGGCGCGTCACATGGCTGATGCCCATGATGATCAAAGGCGTGAACAGGGCGATGTAGGCGTTGTCGATGCCCCACGGATTACCGGCGAGGAACCAGCCCACGGTCGCGAGCAACGAGGCAATGATGCTCAGGAATGCCCCGGCCGCCGTGCCGAATTTCGGCGCGTAGAACACCATCAACACCAGCACGGCCAGGGAGGCGCGCAACGCCTTGCCGAGGAAGGCGATCATCAGCACCTTGT
This sequence comes from Pseudomonas sp. G5001, assembly GCF_013385475.1. Classification (NCBI taxonomy): domain Bacteria; kingdom Pseudomonadati; phylum Pseudomonadota; class Gammaproteobacteria; order Pseudomonadales; family Pseudomonadaceae; genus Pseudomonas; species Pseudomonas sp. G5001. The sequence goes on along the minus strand of NZ_JACAPZ010000017.1, from coordinate 40,866 downwards.
CCGAGGTCAGTGCCAGGGCAATCGGCAACAGGCCGACAGCGATGGTCGCCAGGCGCACGAAGCGCAGGGACTTGGCGTCGCTTTTTTCCGGGTTGAACCATGGCTCGTAGAAGTCCCGCAGCAACAACGTCGCCGAGCCCATGCTCACCGCCGAAATGGTGCCGAACAGCGAGCCGGCAAGGCCTGCCACCACCAGCCCGGCCGTCAGTTGGTCCATGCTGGCGATCAGGGTGGGGAAGGCTTGCAGGGAGTCGACATGGGGGAACAGCACCGCGCTGCACATACCGATCAGTGCTGCGCCGATGCCGAACGGCACCATCAGCACCGCCACGTAGAAACAGGCGCGCTGGGCCTTGCCTGCATGGCTGACGGTGTTCACCGCCTGGATTACGTATTGGGTGGAGAAGATCGAACCGATCCCGGCGATCATCCAGGCGATGATCTGGCCCCAACCCACGGCGGTCCAGTCAAACATGCTGGCGGGCAATTGCGCTTGCAGCTGGCCGATGCCGCCCACCTGCTTCAAGCCGAACCACAAGGCCAGGCCGACGCCCAGGTATTTCAGGGCGGCGTGGACGAAGTTGGTGTAGATCACTGAGCGCATGCCGCCGATGCTGACGTATGCCACCGAGACTACGCCGACGATCACGATCGCCAGGGTTCGGTCTACTTGCATCACGCTGGCCAATACGGCGCCGCCGCTGGCGTAGATCGAGACGGCGACGATCTCCAGGGCAAAGATGGTGATGATCGACGTGGCGAAGCGGGTGCGTTGGCCGTAGTTGCGCGCGAGTACGCCGGAGATGGTGTTGTCGCCCAGGTCCTTGTATTTGCGCGCCAGTAGCCAGGCGAAGAGTACGAAGCCCAGGGCCAGGGCGAACAGGTTCCAAGCGGCGGAGATGCCGACCTTGAAGCCGGTTTGGGCGGTGCCGATGCTGACTGCGGTGCCGATAAATTCCGAGAGCATCAGGAAGCCGATCAGGAACGCCGGGAAGTGGCCGCCGCCGGTGGTGTAGTTGTTGGCGCTGCGGGAGTGGCGGCGCACGCCGTAGCTGATCAGTGCCAGGCTGAGCATGTACAGGCCGGTGATGGACAGTACGATCCATGAGGAGTGGGTCGGCATTTTTTATACTCTTTAGGTATTTTTGTAATTGTGGGTAGTTTCCTCTGCTGGTTTTGCTTTCGTCTAATATCGGGTTGGTATGGTTTGATACTCTTTTGGTATGGGTGTATATCCGTTATCTGGGTAACGGCTACCTATGGTTTCGCTCTTACAGCGAGGGCCGCCGCCGCGCAATACCTGCGTTCGGCCTCGAGCTTATTGGGGCAGTCAGATCAAGATCAAAAGCAAGAACACGGCGGCCCGAAAGCCGACCTGAGTGTTAAAAGCCAAGCGCTTTTCTGTAGGAGCTGGCTTGCCGGCGATGCAGACACCTCGGTGCATCAGGCACACCCAGTTGATGCCATCGCCGGCAAGCCAGCTCCTACAGTGGACCGTGCCCGCTTTAGCTTTTGATTTGGCTTTTAACACTCAAGCCGGCTTTCAGGCCGCTGTAAGAGCGGAACCAATATCGGCCATCACCCAAATAACGGATATGCCCCCGATCTACCACCCCCGCAACCGCTCCCAAACCTGCACCTCACCATTCTCCAGCAGCGCGCCATAGCTGCCGAACTGCGTCCCCGTAGCACACGCATGGTTAGGCAAAACCCTCAGCCGCGTCCCCAGCGGAAACCGCTCAACCACATCCACCGCCACCCCGTCGAACCAAGCCACCCCATGCTCCTGATTCGCGCTGCCCACCAGCAACCCCTCAATCACCTCACCACCCTCGGTACACACCTGCCCATAACCAAAATCCCGCTTCTGCGACTGCGTCCCACGATCCCGACTCATCGCCATCCACCCCGCGTCGGTAATGATCCAGCCCTTTTCCACCTGATGCCCGATCACCGTAGTCAGCACACTCAACGCCAGCTCATCAATGCGGCACACCCCAACGTTATGCATCACCAAATCAAAAAACGCATAAACCCCAGCCCGCAGCTCAGTCACACCCTCCAGGCTCACCGCCGACAGCGCCGTGGGCGTCGAACCCACACTCACCTGCAAGCAAGGCAACCCCGCCCCCCGAATCACCTCGGCCGCTGCAACACAGCGCGCCCGTTCCTGCTCGGCAATCGCCCGCAACGCCTCAGGCGTATCCAGCCCGTAACTTTCCCCGGCATGAGTCAACACCCCGGCAAGCATCCCGCCGCCATACAGCAGCCTGGCGATCTCCAGCAACAGCGGATCCTGAGGCTTCACCCCGGACCGGTGCCCATCACAGTCAATCTCAATCAGCACCGCAAAAACCTCACCCTGCAGCGCACCAAACTCGACAATCGCCCGGGCCCCGGCAAGGCTGTCGGTGATCAGCGTCAGCGCACACCCCTGACGACGCAACGCCAACGCCTGAGGCAATTTATGCGGCGCCATCGCCACCGCATACAGAACGTCCCGAATGCCGAGGTCGAAAAAATACTCGGCCTCCTTCAACGTCGAAACCGTAATCCCCGTGGCCCCGGCGGCGATTTGTGCCGCCACCACCTCGGCACATTTATGGGTCTTCACATGGGGCCGCAAGCTCACACCCAAGTCATCGGCACGCTGCTGCATACGCAGGATATTGCGCTGCATCCGGGTCACATCCAGCAAAGCTGTCGGGGTTTCCATCGTGCACACTCCAAAAGGTAAATTGACGGTCTATCCAGTACTGGATATGTTGTCTGAATGAAAAAACACACTCCCGAACAAGCGGCCTTGATCAGCCAACTCGAACAGATTGCCGAAGGCCTGAGCAAGACCTTCAGCCCGTTTTGCGAGGTCGTGCTGCACGACCTGCGCGACCCGCAGCACGCAATCATGGCCATCCACAACAACCTCTCCGGGCGCCAGCCGGGTGACCCGGCCACCGAGCTGGGCCTGGCGCGGATTGCCGATCCCGAGTACCCGCAGGTGATCGCCAACTACCAGAACCAGTTCGCCGACGGGCGTCAGGTCAAGAGCACTTCCATCGGCATCAAGGATTCCACCGGCAAGTACGTGGCGGCCTTGTGCATGAACGTCGACCTCTCGTTGTTCCGTGGCTTGCAGGGCATGCTGGAACAGTTCGGCTCGGTCAGCGGCGACCGGCCCGCCGAGTCTCTCGACCCGTCCGGTGCCGACGCCATTCGTGCACGCATCGACCAGTTCGCCGCACGCCTGGCGACCACCCCACGTGCCCTCAAGGCCGCCGACCGGCGCCTGCTGATGCAAGAGCTGAAAGAAGCCGGCGTGATGGACATCCGGCGTGCCATGGAAACGGTTGCCTCACACCTTGGGGTCTCGCGGGCGGCGGTCTACACCTACGCCAAATGACCTATGCCGAGCGCGCCACGGCTTCGATTTCAATCAGATAGCCGTGGTGCAGTTCCGGCACCGGCACCACCGCGCGGGCGGGGCGGTGATCTCCCAGCGCAGCGGCGTACAAGCCATCAAATTCAGGCCAGTGTTTTACCCCCACCACGTACACCGTGACTTTCACCAGGTCTGCGGGTGAGCCGCCTGCGGCCTTCAAAATCGCCATCAGATTGTCCAGGGCCACTTGAGCCTGTTCGGCAAACGAAGCCTCGAGGTTATGACGCCCGTCAGGGCTCACCGGCAATTGACCGGAGATGTACAGCGTGCCCTGGTGGCTTACGGCCTGGGAGTAGTGACCGGCAGGCGCCGAGGCCGCGGGGGTGTGGATGAAGTTCATTGTGGAGCGCTCAGCAATTGCGCATACGTTTGGAGGTCGACGTTGCCGCCGGTCACGATGACGCCCACGCGCTGGCCCCGGAACTGATGCTTGAGGTTTCGCAGGGCCGCGAGGCCAAGGCCGCCGGTGGGCTCCACGACCATCTTCATGCGCTGCATGAAGAACTTCATCGAGGCCACCAATTCGGCGTCCGAGACAGTGAAAATGTCAGTGACCTGCTCGCGAATGATCGGGAAGGTGTGCTGACCCAAATGCTGGGTCTGGGCGCCGTCGGCGATGGTGACGGGCGTGTCGATGTGCACGATGCTGCCGCTCTGGAAGGAGCGCTGGCCGTCGTTCCCGGCTTCGGGCTCGACCCCGTACACGAGGCAATCGGGCGCCAGCGCACGGGTGGCCAGCGCGGTGCCGGAGAGCATGCCGCCACCACCCAGGCCGACAAACAGCGCGTCCAGCGGGCCGGTGAACTCCAGCAGCTCCTTCGCGGCAGTGCCCTGGCCGGCCAGCACGTCCGGGTGGTCGAAGGAGGGGATCAGGGTCATGCCGTGTTGCTCGGCGAGTGTGCGACCAATCTGCTCGCGGTCTTCGGTGATGCGGTCATAGAACACCACCCTTGCACCGTATTCCCGGGTAGCGGCGACCTTCGCGGCGGGGGCGTCGGTGGGCATCACGATGGTTGCCGGCATCTGCAACAACCGCGCGGCCAGCGCGATGCCTTGCGCATGATTACCCGAGGAAAACGCCACGACGCCAGCCTTGCGCTGCTGCTCATCAAAACGCGACAGCGCATTGAAGGCGCCGCGAAACTTGAACGAGCCGGTGCGTTGCAGGTTTTCGCACTTGATAAACACCTGGGCGCCGGTCTCGGCATCGAGGGTACGCGAGGTGAACACCGGCGTGCGGTGGGCGAAGCCTTCCAGGCGCTCGGCGGCTTTGATTACGTCATGGTAGGAAGACGGTGGCATGGGAGGGACCTCTCGAATGTCGTTAGGTGGATAAAATATCCATATCTATACAAACTGTAAAGTTGCATTTCATGCTAGCGTTTCGGGCTTCTCTGATCTGGAGGGCTCGACGTTGATTCGACTGACCGATTACATCGCTGATTTTTCCCGTTCGCCGCTGGCACCCTGGGTGGATCTTGCGCCGTGGGAGTTGGTGACCCAGGCGCCGGAAATCGTTCGCAAATTGCTGGCGGGGCTTTCTGATGATGACTATGAGATTCATGACGAGATTGCCGTGCACCGTACTGCGGTCGTGGAGGCGGGCGCTGTTTTGAAAGCGCCGCTGATCATCGGCGCCCACTGTTTTATCGCTGCCGGTGCCTACCTTCGCGGCGGTTGCTGGGTGGATGAATATTGCATCTTCGGACCGGGTGCCGAGCTCAAGACGTCCTTTGTCTTCAGCGGCAGCAAGTTGGCGCATTTCAACTTTGTCGGTGATTCGGTATTGGGCCGCGGGGTTAACCTGGAAGCCGGCAGTATCGTGGCCAACTACCGGAACGAGCGTGACGACAAGGAAGTGCAGGTGCGCATTGACGGGCAGTTGCAGCGCACCGGCTGTGACAAGTTTGGCGCGCTGCTTGGGGATCAGTCGCGGGTTGGAGCCAATGGTGTGTTGGCACCGGGAGCGGTGCTTGCGGCGGGTAGTGTGGTTAGGCGTGGGGAGGTTTTCGATTGTGAGGGGTAGGGGGTTTTTGGTGTACATATCCGTTAGTTGAGTAACGGCTGCTTATGGTTTCGCTCTTACAGCGACTCGCTTTGGAAAAGCCGGAATGCCGGCCCAGCCCAAAGTAAGCACAGGGCTCTGCCCCGCCTGTCGGNNCTCGGGCTTATTGGGGCAGTCAGAGCCAGATCAAAATCAAAAGCAAGAGCACAGCGGCCTACAGGCCGGCTTGAGTGGTAGAAGCCAGAGCAAGATCAAGGGCGCACACGGTCCAAATGTGGGAGCGGGCTTGCTCGCGAATGCAGTCTGTCAGTTGATGCATTGGGTGACGGACACACCGCATTCGCGAGCAAGCCCGCTCCCACATTTTTTGACCGTGCTCGCTTTAGATTTTGATTTTGCTCTTCAACACTCAAGTCGGCTTTCAGGCCGCTGTGCTCTTGATCTGAGGCGCCCCGTTAAACCACGCTGGCCGAACGCAGGTAGCACGGGGCAGGGACGCCCCGTCGCGGCGGCCCGCTTCCCAACGCTACTGCAAGTTGACAAACAATCCCCCGTCTACCAACAGCGAAGCTCCGGTCACATACCGCGCCATGTCCGAGGCTAGGAACACGATGGGCCCCGCGACGTCGTCGGGTTCACCCAGGCGCCCCAACGGCGTGCGCGAAGTCATGTACGCCAGCTTCTCCTCGTCGGCCAAGTCTTCCTTGTTGATATCGGTGGCAATCGTTCCCGGCAGCACCGAGTTGCAGCGAATACCATACGGCCCCAACGCAATCGCACAGGACTGCATCAACGAGTGCAGCCCGGCCTTGGTCGGCGTGTAGTGCGTCTGCATCCCGCCACCCACCAGCGCACTGATGGAACTGACGGCGATGATCGCGCCGCCCTTGCCCTGGTTTTTCATCTGGTTTGCCGCCGCTTGCACGGCGAAGTAGGCGCCGTTGAGGTTGGTGTTGACCGTCTTCAGGTACACCTCACGCGGCATGTCGAGAAACGAGTGGAACGGACAGATCCCGGCGTTGTTGACGAACACATCCACACTGCCGAATGCCTTGAGCGCGCCGGCCACCAGTTTGTCGCCGGTGTCCGGATCAGCCGCATCGCCGCCCACCTCCACCGCTTGGCCGCCGAACGCCTTGATTTCCTCGATCAACGAAAACGCCGCTTCAGTGCCTTGGCCGCTACCACTGTGGCCGATGACCACACGGGCACCCTGGCGTGCACATTCCCTGGCGGCGGCGCGGCCGATTCCACGGGAGGCGCCAGTAATAATCACGGTTTTGTCTGCAAGTAACATAAGTGAACTCCTGAAAAAAAGCGGCCTCAGCCGAGATAGTTGCCGTAACCGACCATGGCAATGGCACCGAGAATCACCGCGATACCCGCGGCCAATACGCCTTTGTTGGTGGCGCTGGTGCCCTGCCATTCGCGGAAATACAGGCCCCAGCAGTTGGATACGATGATGATGAAAGACATGTGCAACACCCACGAACTGGCGTCGTTCTGCAGGCGGCTTTCGCCCATGCCGTAGAAGAAAAACTGCAGGAACCACAGGGTGCCGGCACACGCCACCAACAGGTAGTTGCCAAGCAGCGGAGTGCTGCGGTCGGTGTAGTTGTGGAACGTGCGGTTGCGCCAGTTCAGCCACAGGCACCAGAGGCCGTTGGTGGTCAGGCCACCCCACATGATCACCATGAAGGTCACGTTGTTCTGGAACAGGCTGTTGGCGCCATGCTCGACAGCCGCGGCAGCCAGTGGGCGCCCGGCTGAAATACCGTAGCTGAAGCACGCGCTCAGCACCCCGGAGATCACCGCAACCAGCATGCCCTTGGCCACCGAGAACTCGCTGATGCTGGCGAATTTCACCGCTTCCGGCACTTCTCGTTCCTTGATCAGCCCGGCCTTGCCGCACACGGCGATGCCCACCAGCGATACCGCCACGCCCCACAGCACCCAATGCCCGCCCTGGGAGGCGAGCATTGAGGTCAGGGTGCCTTCGGTGGCGTCGGTGAACAGGTCGCGATACAGCGCCGGCATCAAGGCGCCAAGGGCCGAGGTCAGGCCCAGTACCAGCGACATGCCCAGGGACAGCCCGAGGTAGCGCATGGTCAGGCCGAAGGTCAGCCCGCCGATGCCCCAGAGCACGCCGAACAGGTAGGTCCAGAGCAAGGTGCTGCTGTCGGCCTGGCGCAGGATGTCGGCCCAGCCGGGCACGGTCAGTTGCGCGGCAATCAGCGGCACGATCAGCCATGACACCAGGCCGCCGGTGATCCAGTAGCTTTCCCAGGCCCAGCCGCGGACTTTCTTGTAGGGGATGTAGAAGCTGCCGGAGGCGAAGCCGCCGATGAAGTGCAGAATCACACCGAAGAGAATGATTTCCACGTAGTCGAATCCTTTTTTATTGTTGTGGTAGCGCGCTGTTTCAGCCTGGGGTAAGGCTGAACATCGGGATTAAATCCACGCTGACGGGCGAGGCGTCCGGCTGGCTGGGCATGATGTCTTGCATGTACTGCCACCACCGTTGCATAAGCTCGGTGCCCGGCAGTGCGTCGAGCCCGTGCCGCTCTTCGTGGGTCATCACGGCGAACAAGGCGTTGCTGGCCTCGTCGAGGAAGATCCGGTAGTCCACCACGCCGGCATCACGCAGGGCCTGGGCCAGTTCGGGCCAGATCTCATCGTGGCGTCGACGGTACTCGGCGTGCTGACCGGGGTTGAGGTTCATGCGAAAGGCTCGGGTCTGCATTACTTGCCTCCGTGGGGTGGCGTAGGACTGTAGATGCGCACCGCGTTGTGCAGGAAAAACTTGCCCTGTACGTCCTCGGGTTTGCCCGCCATGCAGGCTTTCACCAGGCCCAGGGTGGTGGCGAAACTGGCCAGGTGATCGCTGTTGGGCCAGTCGCTGCCGAAGAAGCAACGGTCTTCGCCAAAGGCTTCCCACAGCACGGCCAGGCGGTCGTTGTAGAACGCCGGGTCAAGGATCAGACCCTGCGGGCCGACCTGGGGGATTTCCGCCAGTTTGGCAAATACATTCGGCCGCTCTGCCAGGCGCATCAGGTCGGCGTGATACGCGGATTCTTCGCCGGCGGGCACGCTGGCATTGGGCAGGTGATCGACGATGATGCGCAGCTCGGGCAAGGCATCGCTCAAATGCAGCAGCCCTTTGATCAAGCGCGGATTGGGGTTGGCGCTGTCCAGGCCACGCCCGTATTCGGCGAGGCGGCGCAGGCCTTCGATAAAGCCGGGGCGCTTCTGGTCGTCTGGCAAATCGCGGTCCCACAGGTTGCCGTAGCGCAAACCGAGGAACAGCGGTTCATGGGCCAAGGCATCGAAGTCTGCCGCAAAGTCGCCGTGCAGCGGGTCAAGGTTGCCGACGAAACCGAGCATGCGCAGGTCGCTGCGCAGGGTCTCCAGCAACCAGCGGTTGTCGTCGCGCCACGGGCTGGCTTCCACGGCAATCGCGCCGATCACGTTATGTTCGCCTGCCAGCGGCCAATAATCCGCCGGCAAATGTGCGGCATACAGCGCGTTTCCCGGCTCGGGCCAGGGAATACCCTGGGGGCGGCGCGGGTCGAACAGGTGCAAATGGCTGTCGATGATCGGCCCGCTGTAAGGGGTAAGGGGCATAGCGCAATCCTTCGGAACAATGGATGGGGAAGGGCCCGCACGCTACCGCGCCAAGGCCCGTTGCACCACTTCAGCTCTGCAAGTACACCGCATGGGTGTGGGTGTACTCGTACAGGCCGTGCTTGCCATCGGCGCCGCCGATCCCGGATTTACGCACGCCGGCATGAAAGCCTTGCATCGCCTCGAAGTTCTCGCGGTTGACGTAGGTTTCGCCGAACGACAATTCGCGCACCGCCTGCATCGCCTTGCCCAGGTCGCGGGTGTAGATCGAAGAGGTCAGGCCGTAGTCGCAGTCGTTGGCCATGGCGATGGCCTCATCCAGGTCGTCGACAATCTGGATCGGCAGCACGGGGCCAAAAATTTCTTCGCGCATGATTTCCATGTCGGCGTGGCAACCGGCCAATACCGTCGGCTGGAAGTGAAAGCCCTGGCCCAGGTCGGCGATCTGTCCACCGGTGACCAGCGATGCACCCTGGCTCAAGGCGGTGCGTACCTTGCGATTGACGCTGTCCAGGCCTTGGCGGTTGATCAGCGGGCCCATCTCCACATCGGCCTGGGCGATGGGATCGCCGTAGCGGGTGGCAGCCATCGCGGCGCTGATGCGCTCGATGAACTGGTCAGCCACCTTGCGCTCCACGTACACCCGTTCGGCGCAGTTGCACACCTGGCCGCTGTTGATGATCCGCGAGTCGCGAATGGCGTTTACCGCGAGGTCCAGGTCGGCATCGGCGAGGACGATGGCAGGTGCCTTGCCACCCAGCTCGAGGTTGAGCTTGGTGATATGGGGGGCGGCGGCAGCCATGATCCGCGAGCCGGTGGCGACGCTGCCGGTGAAGCTGATCATGTCCACGCCCTTATGGGCGGTGAGGGCGCCACCGACGCGGCCATCGCCGCAGACCACATTGAATACCCCGGCCGGCAGGTCGGTCTCGGCCACCAGTTTGGCGAACTCGAAGCAGTTGTTCGGCGTTTCTTCGCTGGGTTTGATCACGATGGTGTTGCCGGTGAGCAACGCCGGGGCCATCTTGCGGGCGATCAAAAAGAACGGGAAGTTCCACGGCAGGATGCCGGCCACCACACCCAGGGGTTTGCGGAACAGGAAGATATTTTCATTGGGGCGGTCGCTGGTGATGATCTCGCCTTCAATGCGGCGCGCCCACTCGGCCATGTAGTCGAGGTAGTCGGCGGTGAAGTTGACTTCCACTTCCGCCAGGCCGCTGACTTTGCCTTGCTCCAGGGTAATGGTGCGCGCCAGGTGGGCGACGTTTTCCCGCAGCTTGGCGGCGATGCGGCGCAAGTGCCCGGCACGTTCGATCGCCGGTTTGCGCGCCCAGTCTTTTTGCGCATGATGTGCGGCAGCCAAGGCTTGGTCGATGTCTTCGGAGGTGGACGCCGGGACCTTCGACAACAGGGCGCCGGTGGCCGGGTTCAATACATCCAGGTGCGCATCGCTGGAGGTAAAGCGGCCGTTGATGAAGTTCTGGTAGACCGGTACGGATGACATGCTTGGCTCCTCAGTAAGTACGTGACGGTGCTTTGGCGTCGGCGGCGGGGCGATAGCGGGCCAGGGTCGACATGGCACCCTGGCGCAGCAGGCTGATGTCGATGGCCACCGCAATGAACTGGCAGCCCCAGGCTTGATAGCGGCGGGCGTCGTCTTCGTTGGGCGCGAGAATGCCGCAGGCCTTGCCGGCCGCCAGCGTGGCATTGACTGCGTACTGGATGCGCTCCTGTACCTCGGGGTGCCCGGGATTGCCGGGGTGACCGAGGCCGATGGACAGGTCGGCGGGGCCGATAAACACCGCGTCCACGCCTTCCACCGCCGCAATCGCCGCGACGTTTTCAACGCCGCGACGCGACTCCACCTGCACGATCAGGCACAGCTGTTCATGGGCGGTGTTGAGGTAATCCGACACGCCGTCCCAGCGGGTGGCGCGGGTCAAGCCGCCACCAACGCCACGAATACCGTGGGGCGGATAACGCATCGCACGCACCAGGGCCTTGGCTTGCTCGGCGGTTTCGACCATCGGGATCATCAGCGTCTGGGCGCCGACGTCCAGCAGTTGCTTGATCAGGTTGGCGTCGCTGCTTACCGCACGCACCACCGGCGCAGTGGCGTAGGGCGCCACGGCCTGGAGCTGGTTGAGCACGCTGGGCACGGTGTTGGGGGCGTGTTCGCCGTCAATCAGCATCCAGTCGTAACCGGTGCTGGCGACGATCTCGGCGGCGTAGGCGGTGGCGAAGCCGGCCCAGATCCCGTATTGCGCAGCGTCTTTACGCAGCGCAGCCTTGAAAGCGTTGTGGGGCATGTTCATGGCAGGAATCCTCAGCGGTTATACGGACGATGCAGTTGGCAATCGGGGTTGAGGTCCACGCCAAACCCGGGCTTGTCGAGCACCGACAGGCGCATGCGGCCATTCACCGGCACCGGCTCACCGAGCAGTTGCGGGTGGAACATCGGCACCACCTCATCGGCCTTGGGCGCCATCATCAGGAACTCGGCGAACGGGCTGTTATGGCGGGTGGCGACGAAGTGGTAGCTGTAGACCGACGAGCCGTGAGGCACCACCAGCGCATTATGGGCGTCGGCCAGGGCGGAGATTTTCACCAGCTCGGTGAGGCCGCCGCACCAGCCCACATCCGGCTGGATAATGTCGCAGCAACCCATCTCCAGCAGCATGCGAAAGCCCCAACGGGTAGCCTCGTGTTCGCCGGTGGTGACCAACATGCCTTTGGGCACGTTGTTGCGCAGGGCGGCATAGCCCCAGTAGTCGTCGGGCGACAGCGCTTCTTCAATCCATTTCAGGCCGTATTCATGGGCGCCGGTTGCCAGTTTGGTGGCGTAGTTCAGGTCCAGGCTCATCCAGCAGTCGAGCATCAGCCAGAAGTCCGGGCCGACCCGTTCGCGCATGGTGGCCAGTTCCTCGAGGTTTTTGCGCAGGCCTTCTTCGCCTTCCGATGGGCTGTAGTGCAAGGGCATCTTGCCGCCGATAAAGCCCATCTTCTGTGCGAGGTCCGGGCGGGCGCCGGTGGCGTAGAACTGCAATTCGTCACGCACCGCGCCGCCGAGCAACTGGTGCACCGGTTCCTGGCGGATTTTGCCGAGCAGGTCCCACAGCGCCAGGTCGACACCGGAGATCGTGTTGATCACCAGGCCCTTGCGGCCGTAGTACAGGGTGGACTGGTACATCTGGTCCCAGATTTTTTCGATATCGGTGACGCGGGCGCCTTCCAGGAAGCGCGCCAGGTGCTTCTCGACGATATAGGCGGCGGGCTCGCCACCGGTGGTCACGGCGAACCCGACGGTGCCGTCGCTGGCCTCGATTTCGACCACGAGCGTGCCGAGTACGTTGATCCCGAAACTGCGGCGACTCTGGCGGTACTCGGGGTATTTGCTCATGGGGGTGCTGATGTGATCGTCGATCCAGTGGCCGTCTGCCTGGTCGTGGTAGTCCGCGCCGCCGCCGCGCAGCACAAAGGCGCGCACGTGCTTGATTGTGAGATTGCCCATGGTGTGACTCCTTGATTAAACAGTGGCCGGCGTGTTCGTCGCTTTATGGCCTGGGGAATGGATACCGAGTACCAGCAAGGCTGCGACTACAGTGGTGGCGGACAGCAGGTAAAGGCCGGCCGCAGGGGAGTGAAAGGCGGTTTCTGCCCAGTTCTTCAGCACCGGGGCGATAAAACCGCCGAGGGCGCCGAAGGAGTTGATCAGGGCGATGCTGGCGGCCGCTGCGCTGCCGGCCAGGTAGCTGGACGGGAAGGTCCAGAACACCGGTTGCACGGCGATAAAGCCCGAGGCGGCAAAGCACAGGGCGAGCATGCCCAGCAGCGGGTTGGCAAAGGTCACCGAGCAGGCGATCCCGGCGGCGGCCATCAACAGGGTCAGGGACGCGGCTTTGCGGCGTTCACCGGTGCGGTCGGAGTAGCCGGGAATCCACCACGCGGCGAACAGCGCGCAGACCCAGGGAATCGCCGAGACCAGGCCCACCATCAAGCCGACCCTGGTCCCCAGCAGCCCACCGACCTGGGTTGGCAAGTAGAACACCACGCCGTAAACGCTGGCCTGGATCAGCATGTACACCAGGCACAGGTACAGCACGCTGGGCTGGCACAGCACAGTGAGCAGGCTACGGCCGTGAGAGGTTTTGTGCTGGTCTTCGCGGTCGAGCAGGTCCTGGATCTGGCGGCGCTCTGCAACGCTCAGCCATTTGGCATCGGCGGGGCGGTTGTCCAGGTACCAGTAGGCCCAGATGCCAACCGCGGTGGCCATCAGGCCTTCCACCGCGAACAGCCATTGCCAGCCGTGCAGCCCAGAGAACCCGTCCAGCTCCAACAACAGGCCCGAGAGCGGGCTGCCGAAGATGAAGGCCAGGGGCGCGCCAAAGTAAAAGAAACCCATGGCCTTGCCGCGCACGGCAGAGGGGAACCAGTAGGTGAGGTAGAGAATCACCCCGGGGAAGAATCCGGCTTCGGCCACGCCCAGCAGGAAGCGCAACAGGTAGAAGCTGGTTTCGTTATGGGCAAACATCATGGCGGCGGACACCAGGCCCCAACTGACCATGATCCGGCACATCCACAGGCGGGCACCGACGCGATGCATGATCAGGTTGCTCGGCACTTCCAGCAGCGCATAGCCGACAAAAAACACCCCGGCGCCAAAGGCGAAGGCGGCATCACTGAGGCCGGTGTCGGCCTGGAAGGCTTGCTTGGCGAACCCGACGTTGGCGCGGTCGAGGAAGGCCATGATGTACATCAACAGCAGAAAGGGCAGCAGCCGCCAGGAAATCTTGGCGAGCAAGGACGCAGGCAGGGTCTTCATTGTTCAGTCCAGTTGTTTTGTTCTTATGGGAAGGACTGTACGGCGCTCCATCTATACGCTACAAATCGAATCTCGCTTACAACTGATAACCTCAGGGTATCGATAACAAGGAAAAAAATGAGTAGTCCCGCAATCTCCCGCAGCCTGTTCAACCGCCTGCGCTACAAGCATCTGCATATGCTGGTGGCCTTGAGTTCCAGCCAGAACCTGCACCGTGCGTCCCAAAGCCTGAACATGTCGCAGCCGGCGGCGACGCGCATGTTGCGCGAGATCGAGGATATGTTTGCCTGTGACCTGTTCGAGCGCCTGCCCCGGGGCATGCGCCCGACGGCACTGGGAAAGGAATTGATCCGCTTTGCCGAGTCGGCGCTGAGTGGCCTCGACCGCTGCGCCGAGGAACTGATGATGCGCCAGCAGGGCGGCTACGGGTATTTGTCGATCGGCACCATCATGGGCGCGGCGCCGGACCTTGTGATGGACTCCATTGCGCAGATCAAAACCCTCAACCCGCAGATGCGCATTCGCATCATGGGCGATACCAGCGACCAGGTGATCCAGTTGCTGGAGCAAGGCCGCATCGACCTGGCCATCGCCCGGCGCAACGCCGCCACCGACAGTGAGCATTACACCTTTGAGCCCCTGGGCAACGAACGCATGCTGGTGGTGGTGCACGCCGGCCACACCCTGGCCCAGCGCGAGCATCTGCCGCTGGCGGAACTGGTCAGTGACTGGCCGTGGATTCTGCAACCGCAAACCAGCCCGGCGCGCATTGGTTTTGATGAAGCATTGCAACACCTGGCCTTGCCGCAGCCGGCGGACATTATCGAGTGCAGTTCGGTGTATTCCATGCAGCAACTGATTCAACTCACCGACGCGATCATGGTGCTCTCGGAAAGCGCCCTGCGGGATTACTTGAAAATGGGCCTCGTGGTGGCCTTGCCGGTGGTGCTGGAGGTGCAACTGGCACCGTTCGGGATGCTGCTGCGCAAGGGCGACCCGGTGAGCCGCGAGTTGGGGTTGTTTATCGACATGCTCAGGCAAAAGGCCGCAATGCTTTAAACATCGTGTGCAAAAGAACGTGGTACGCCGGCAGGTTATTAAATAGAATGAATCTCATTTGAGACTGACTCGCGCCGCGCAGGTTACTTGCCATGAATGATGCTGTAGTGCCGACGCACCTCGCTGAACCCAGCCTTCACACGTTGTACCGCGACCACCGCAGCTGGCTCGAAAGCTGGCTGCGGCGCCGCTTGGGCAACGCCTGGGATGCGGCCGACCTGAGCCAGGACACGTTCCTGCGGGTGCTGGCCAGCGCGCAGCCGATTGCGCAATTGCAGGAGCCCCGGGCCTATCTGGTGACGGTGGGCAAGCGCTTGCTGGTGAATTTTCACCAGCGGCGCAGTCTGGAACAGGCGTATCTCAATGCGTTGATGCAGTTGCCGGAGGCTTGCGTGCCGTCGCCGGAGCAACGCTGGTTGCTGCTGGAAACCCTGCAAGCCCTGGATGAATTGCTCGACGGTTTGCCGGCGGTGGTGCGCCGCGCGTTTCTCTGGAGCCAGCTGGAAGGACTCGGCTATCGGGAGATTGCCGAGCGGCTCAAGGTGTCCGAGCGTACGGTCAAGCGCTACATGGCCCAGGCTTACGAGCATTGCCTGCTGGTGGAACTGTGAGCCGTACTGCGCCGGATCTCGCCCGGGCGGCGGCGCAATGGCTGGCGTTGCTGGAATCCGGCAGCGCCACCGAACGTGATCACGCCCGCCTGCAGCAGTGGCGTGACAGCCATCCCCAGCATGAGCAGATCTGGCAAAAAGCCCAGTCGCTGCGCCAACGGTTTACCGACTTGCCGCCAGCGTTGGCCATGGCCAGCCTTGATCGTCCGCAACCGGGACGGCGTGCAGTACTCAAGCGTGCCTTGGGCGTCGCCGCGTTGTTGCCAACCGCGTGGTTGCTCAGCCGGCAATTGCCTATCGACGTGTGGCGCGCCGACCTGCACACCGCTACTGGCGAACGCAAGCGAGTGCCGCTGGTGGATGGCAGCAGCCTGCAACTGAATACCGCGAGCGCGGTGGACGTGGATACGGCCCGGCGCCGTGTGACGCTGGTGGAAGGGGAGATGGCGTTGACGGTGCCGGGGGCTGGTGCGCTGACGGTGCAGACGCGTTATGGCCAGGTGATCGTCAGCCAGGCTGAAGTGTGTGTGCGGCAGTTGTCTTCCGGGTGTTTGGTGTCGGTGTTGAAGGGCGCGGTGCAGGTGCAGGACCTGCGTGGGCAAGTGGCGACATTGCAGGGGGGGCAGCAGGCACGGTTGCAGGCGTCGGGGATGGGCGCTGCGGTGGGGTTTGATGCGTTGCAATTGGGTTGGCGCGACGGTGTGCTGACTGCGCAGAACCAGCTGTTGGGTGATTTTTTGCGGGAGCTGGAGCGGTATCGGCCAGGGGTGATGCGTTGGGACTCGAGCCTGGAAACGCTGCGGGTGACCGGGAGTTTTCAGTTGGCCGATACCGATCGAATTCTTGTGTTGCTGGCGTCGACGATGGCGCTGGATGTGCAGTTTCGTACGCGGTATTGGGTGACGTTGACGCCACGTAAATCGGCTGCTTGATGCGATCCTTGTGGGAGCGGGCTTGCTCGCGAAAAACCTGAGAGCGCCGCGTTGAATCAGGATGCCCGCGTCATCGTTAACGACCTTCGCGAGCAAGCCCGCTCCCACATTTGAACCGTGCCCGCTTCAGCTTTTGATTTTGGGCGGACTCAACACGTGCCTTTCAGATCACATGCGCCCGCTGCAGCTCAGTCAACGCCAGTGCCTTGAGCCGCGCCAACAGCGGATCCCGCCGATCCCGCGGATGCACCAGCTCCACCGCCAGCTCCTGGCGAATACTGCTCGGCCGGTTATCCATCACCAACACCCGGTCACTCAGGTACAGCGCCTCGTCCACATCGTGAGTCACCAGCAGCAGGGCGATCCCGTGGTGCTCGGCCAATTGCAGCAGCAGGTCCTGCAGCTTCATGCGGGTAAACGCATCCACCGCGCTGAACGGTTCGTCCAGCAACAGCACCTGCGGCCGTGAATACAGCCCGCGAGCAATCGCCACCCGTTGCGCCATCCCGCCAGACAACGCCTTGGGCAACGCCTGGCCAAAACCCGTAAGCCCAACCTCATCGATCAACTGCGCGACCCAGGCCTTGTCATAGCCAACGTCATCGCTGAAACCAATGTTTTGCTCCACCGTCAGCCACGGCATCAGGCGTGGCTCCTGGAACACAAACGCGACCTCACCACCACCTTGCAACAGTTCCCCCTGATAGTCCTTTTCCAGCCCGGCGACGATCCGCAGCAAGGTGCTTTTGCCGCAGCCACTGGGGCCCAGCAAACTGACGGCTTCCCGCGGCTGCAAGGCCAAATGGACGTTGGTCAGCACCGTCGTCGCGCCGAAGTTTTTCCGCTCGACGCGAATGTCCAGTAGCGCTTCACTCATGCTCAATTCTCCGGGCCTTGGCCGTTGAAGGTATCGCGCCAGGCCAGGCAGCGTTTTTCCAGGGCCGCCAACAGGCCGTCGCTGATCTTGCCCAGCAGCGCCAGCACGATGATCGCCGCCAGCACAATGTCGGGCCGTGAGGTTTCCCGGCCATCGCTGAGCAGGTAACCCAGGCCCTTGGTCGCGGCGATCAACTCGGCCGCCACCAGGAACATCCACGCCAGGCTCAGGCCGCTGCGCAAGCCGGTGAACAGGCCGGGCAGGGCGGCAGGCAACAGGATGCGACGCACCAGGCGCGTGCGGCTGAAGGCATACATCTGCCCGACTTCCACCAGCTTGCGGTCGATGTCGCGAATGGCCGCGACGCCATTGAGGTACACCGGGAAGAACGCGCCGATGGCAATCAGCACGATCTTCGAGGTCTCATCAATGCCCAGCCACAGCAGCAACAGCGGCACCCAGGCCAGGCTCGGGATCGAGCGCAGGCCGGCGAAGGTTGGTTCCAGGTACGCCTCGGCCTCGCGGCTCAAGCCGACCCAGGCGGCAAACACCAGGGCCAGGCCGGCGCCGATGGTGAACCCCAGCAGCACCCGCAACAGGCTGGCGCTGATGTGTTTCCACAGCGCGCCTTCGGCGAGGTCGGTGAGGGTCACGGCGATCTCGCTGGGCGCCGGCATCTGGTAGGACGGCAGCCAGCCGATGCGCACCACCACTTCAAGGATCACCAGGATCAACACTGGCAACGCCAGGCCCTTGAGCCGCCGCGGCCAGGCGCTGCGCTGCACGGTGAGCGTTGGCGCGAGTGCGACGGGCAGGGTTTCGCTTTTGCTGCTCATGACGCTCCCCTTATGGACGAGGCAAAGCCTGGCCAAAGCTTGGGTCGATCAACTGGTCGATCACCTGATCCACATTCACCCCACGGCGCACCAGTTCTTCCGACACCAGGATCGGCGCGGCCGCCTTGGACGACACCACGTCCTGGGCAGTGAGCAATGGGCTGCTCAAGTCGGTACGCGACAATTGCAGCTTGGCCACGTCCAGAGGCAGGCCGGATTCGTCGGCCAGCAGCTTGGCGAATTCGTCGGGGTGTTTCACCGCCCAGTTGCGGGCTTTTTCATAGGCACCGAGCACCTTGGCGATGGTCTGTGGATGCTCCTTGGCGTATTTGTCGGTCACGCTGACCACGCCGTAGCTGTTGAAGTCCTTGTTGCGGTACAGCAGGCGCGAACCCGCCTGGATTTCGCTGGCGGCCATGTGCGGGTCGAGACCGGCCCAGGCGTCCACATCACCTTTCTCCAGGGCGGTACGGCCGTCCGGGTGCTGCAGGTGCACCAGCTCCACGTCGTCCTTGCTCAGGCCGGCTTTCTGCAGGCTGCGCAGGGTGAACAGGTACGGGTCGGTGCCTTTGGTGGCGGCGATTTTCTTGCCCTTGAGGTCGCTGACGCTGTTGAACGTCGAGTCCTTGCGCACCACCAGTGCAGTCCACTCGGCGCGGCTGTACACATACACCGACTTGATCGGGCTGCCATTGGCCCGGCTGAGCACCGCCGACAGGCTGGCGGACGAGGCGAAGTCGACGCCGCCGCTGTTGAGGTATTCCAGGGAACGGTTGCTGCCCTGGCTCAACACCCAGCCGACCTTGGTTTGCGGCAGCGCTTCTTCAAGCCAGCCGAAGTGCTTGAGCACCAGGCTCACCGGGGAGTAGTAGGCGTAGTCCAGGTTGACTTGCGCAGGGTCGGTTTCCGCTGCATGGGCCAGGGGTTGCAGGCTGAGGGCCAGGGCGCAGGCGCCCAACAGGGTATTGAAGAAGGGTTTCATGGAACAGCTCCGGACAAGGCGGGAAAAGAGAAGGCTTTTCTTATATTCAGAAAATTCATATGGCATGTTCCATCATGCGTTATAGGAATATGCAGTCTCTGTGCCAGCGTCTTTGCAGGGCAGGGCAGCACCCTGGCGTAGCAGCTGTCGAGCCCAAGCGAGGCTGCGTTCGCGGTGTGTCAGACAGACCGCTGACGCAGTCTCGCTTGGGCTTGACAGCTGCTACGTGGGGAGTGGTTGGGAGTGGGGAGGCGGGCACTTTGTTGAATCACTGTTGGCTGTGCAACAGCTTTCATATGTTTTTATGGAATAAATAAAGAGTTATATATTCCTTTTGTTGGTTTCACGAATAGGGCACTTTGAGTGCCTGCGCATTCGTGCGGATTGACCCAACAGACCAAAGGAAAGCCGACATGACCATTAAAGCGATCAACGTGCGCAACCAGTTCAAAGGCGTGATCAAGGAAATCCTGATCGGCGAAGTGGTGTCCGAGATCGACGTGCAAACCGCGTCGGGGATCGTGACGTCGGTGATTACCACACGCTCGGTGCGTGACCTGGAGTTGAAGGTGGGCAGCGAAGTGATTGCCTTTGTGAAGTCGACTGAAGTGTCGATCGCCAAGCTGTAAACCCGAGTCCAGTTGTGAACCCAATCCAAATGTGGGAGCGGGCTTGCTCGCGAAGGCGGTGTGACAGTCGACATCTACAATGACTGATCCAGCGCTTTCGCGAGCAAGCCCGCTCCCACATTTTGTTTTGCATACAGCCGTTGGAGGGTTAGTTGAGCCGAGGCCCGCCGCCCGATGGCCGGGATCCTGGCTTCTCATCCGACGCATCCGGCAGTGCCTTGGGCGTTTCACTAGGGTCCTTGTAGTCCTTGTGCAAATCCCCATCCAGCCGGTTGCTCGACGAGCCGCCGCTTTGTGGTGTGGAGTCGAAATGCTCCCACTCCGATTGCTGGAAGCGGAACAGGCTGTCATCGGTCGGCGTGTCGCGGCCGTGGTAGTGGTGGATCTCGTAGTGGGCGTATTCGACCTTGTCCGCCCAGTTGTCCTGCAACAAGCCGTCGCCGGCCAGGTCGCGGTACCAGTCGTTTTCCTTCTCGGTGGCCTTCTGTTTTTTGTTGTGGTCGACGAAGTAACCGATGATCCCGCCCACCACCGCCAACACCACGCCCACCAGGAACAGCGGCCCGGTCAGCGCCGCCGCCGTGCCCGCGCCAAACAGCGCCGCCGCACCCAATACCCCGGCCGACGCGCCGAACGCACCGCCCGCCACTTGCAAGCCACCTGCGGCCTGAGCCAACGGGTCTTTGCTGTCCACGCCGCTTTTGATCGCCAGGGCGCCGAGCACAATGTCGGCAAAACCACCGGCAATGTCCGTCGCCGGGCCCAACACCTTGATCACGGAACCGGCGATCTTCGCCGATTGGGAGGCGCCAAGCTTGGCCGCACCGGCTGCCTTGAGGCCGTCATCCAGGTGAGTGGCGAGGCCTTCGGTGGCTTCGGTTACCGCCTTGTCGCCCTCGCCAAACAGCTTGGCCACGCCGTCGTACTGGCTGTCGGGAACCGCGTCCAGGGCCGCAGCGATTTCCTTGCTGACCTTTGAGTCGATCTCGGTGGGCTTGCTGAAGTCGATGACTTTGCCGGCCGCACCTTCCTTGCCCCAGATTTCCGGCAGGGTCTTGTCCAGGCCGAGGAAGTCCACCAGGCCGCCCTTGCCCAGGGCTTCGCCGATCTTGTCACCGAGCTTGACGAAGTGGCTGGCGCCGCCGGCAAAACTCAGGAAGTCCTTGGCGATGGTCATGCGTTGGGCCGGGGTTTCGCCGAGCTTGCCGCCTTTGCCCACCAGTTGGTAAATCCCCGAGAACAGGCTGACGCCGGCGCCCATCGAACCGAGGATGCCTTTGCTGTTGAGGGTGTTGAACACTTCGCCGAGCATGCCGCGATCCGCCACCGGGATATACGGTTTGCTCAGGGCGGTTTTCACGTCGGCTTCGCTGATGGTGCCGCTGTTCTTGTAGACGTCGCCGAGCTCTTCCAGGGCCTTGGTCACGGCCGAGGATTTCTCCTTGCCTTCCAGGCCCTCGTTGAGGAATTTCTCCAGCACTTCCTGGCTGCGGCGCGGCAGGTCCAGCAGGTTGCCCTTGAGCACGCCCTTGAGCAGGCCGAACAGGTCCTTGGTGGCCAGTTCCTTGTTGTCGTCGGAGATCTTGCTCGGGTCCGAGAGAATCTCGTTGAGATCGGTGGTGAGGCCATCGGCCTGGATATTCTGCGCGGCCTTGGTGGCGGCTTCCGGGTCGAACAGCGACAGCGAGGTCAGGGTGTTGCTCAGGTCTTGCTGGGCTTCGTGGCTCTTGCCCTGTTTTTGCAGGTCCTTGAGGTACAGCACATAGTCGGGGTTGCTGGTCAGGTCGAGAAGCTTCTGCTTGATCTCGTCCTTGTTGGGCAGGTGACTGATGGCGTCGTCCATCTTGGTCTTGTAGTCGGCCTGCACCGTCGGGTCCTTGAACAACTCGCCGATCTGCTCCTGCACCGCCTTGCCGTCGATGATGTCGTGCATGTCGGCGGAAGTGAGCTCGGTCTGCTTGTCATCGAACTCGCGCCAGGTGGTGTTGAACGGGCGCTTGGATTCTTCGTAGCCGGTGATGCCATGGCCGTTCTGGTAAGCGGCCTGGGCTTCCAGGGCACGGACCAGTTTGGCCCGTGGGTCGTCTTTGGGAATCGAGCCGTCCTTGACGCCGGCGCGGTAGGTGTCGATCAGTTCGGTGGTGGCCAGTTCGCTGACGCTCTGGGTCGGCGACTTGTCGTCGTCCTTGTCGGCATGCACGCCGGTGTCGAGGTTGAGCACGTCGAGCTCATCGTTGCTCGGCAGGTTGTACTTGGCGCGGGTCTCGTCGACGGTGCCGGCGCTCCAGGCTTCCCATTTCGCCACCACTTCGTCGTAGAGCTGCGGGCTGAGCTCCTTGGAGACGATGACCTTGCCTTCGCTGGTTTCATAGCGGATCAGGCCGTCCCCCAGCTCGTCGGGAGAACCGAAGGTGATCTCGGTGTTCTTCAGGAAGTCATTCGGCCCGGCCAGCTTGTAGCCGGCGTCTTCACTGGAGTGGATCTTGCTCCAGGTGTCCTGGGCGGTGGCCACGCTCTTGAACAGTTCCGGGCTGACGTCGGCCGATACGACGACCTTGGTGCCGTCGTGGGTTTCATAGGTCAGCACATTGCCTTGCTGGCCTTCGATCCAGCCGAAGCCCTTGTAGTCGTTCAGCTCCGGCGCCTTGGTATTGGCGTCTGCCAGGGTCGAGCCGTCGTTGAGCGCGGACTCTACGGCGGCCTTTTTGTCGGGGTTGGTGTAGACCTCGTGCAGGCCTGCCAGGTAGTCGAACAGCTTGGGGTTGTCGTCGCGGGCCACGACCATTTTCTGGCCGTTGCTTTCAAAGCGGATCAGGCCGGGGCCGACTTCATCCTTGGGGCCGACGGTGGTGCCGGCGTAGGGCGGCCACACTTCGTTGTCGCTGGCGCGCTTGTAGCCGGCGTCTTCGCTGCTGCCCAGGCCGGTGAAGCTTTCATAGGCTTCCTTGGCTTTCTGGAAGGCCTCCGGGTTGTCGCGCTGGCTGATGACGAACTTGTTGCCGTCCTGGGTCTCGTAGCGAATCACGCCGGGGCCGGTTTCGTCGGGCGGGCCGAGGGATTTGTAATCACCGAGCTTTTCCGGGGCCGTGGCGTCGCCGCCCAGGCGCTGGTAGCCGGCAGCTTCGCTGGCGTTGACGCCGGAGAGTGCCTTGAAGTCGGCGCTGACTTGCTTGAACAGCTCGGGGCTGTCTTTTTCGCTGACGATGACTTTCTTGCCGTCCTGGGTTTCATAGCGGATCAGGCCGGGGCCGACTTCGTCCGCCGGGCCGATGGCCTTGTAATCCCCCAGGGTGGTGGGCGGCGCGGCGTCCTTGGCGGCCAGTTCATAGCCTTGTTCCTTGCTGGCAGCGAGCCCTTGCGCGGTTTTGTCGCCGGCCTCCACCTTCTTGTTGTTGGCGCTGTTCTTGAGCAGCACGTGGAACGCCGCGCCGGACTTGGGCGGTGTGAGAGGAAGGGCTTTGGGGTCGGTCGAGCGGTTGAGCGGCTGGGTCGTCATGCCATGGAACTCCTGCTGTTACCGGTGGGACGAATCGGCAAAAACAGTAACAGCAGGGGTTCGGCGGTCGTTGCGAAAAGTTGTGAATTGCGCCTTAACGGTGACGCAGGCTACGTTCCAGGCGGGCGATGCCTTCTTCCAGCATGGCCCGTGGGCAGCCGAAGTTCAGGCGCACGAATTGCTGGCTGTCATCGCCGAATTCAATCCCGGCGCTCAAGCCGACCCTGGCCTGTTCGAGGAAGAACCGTTGCGGGTCGTCCAGGCCCAGGGCGCTGCAATCCAGCCAGGCCAGGTAGGTGCCTTGAGGCGCATGCATGACCACGCCGGGCAGGCGGGTTTGCACGGCGTTCAGCAGGTAATCGCGGTTGGCTTGCAGGTAGGCCACCAGCGCCTGCAGCCAGTCGCCGCAGTCGCTGTAGGCCGCACGCGTGGCTTCCAGGCCCAGGGGGCTGACGCTGTCGACCATGCCGCAGCGGGCTTGGTTGAAGCGCTCGCGGATCTCGGGATTCTGGATCACCGCGAAGCAGGTCTTCAACCCGGCGACGTTATACGCCTTGCTCGCCGACATCAGGGTGATGGTGCGCTGGGCAATCTCGGGGCTGAGGCTGGCGGTGGGAATATGCCGGCGGCCGTCAAAGCACAGCTCGGCGTGGATTTCATCGGAGACGATCAGCGCACCCTGGTCCAGGCAGGCGCTGGCCACGGCCAGCAGTTCCTCACGGGGGAAGACCTTGCCCATCGGGTTGTGCGGGTTGCTCAACAGCAGCGCCCCGGCGCCGGTGAGGGCTTCACGCATTGCCGGCAACGGCGTGAGGTACTCGCCTTCGGCGCTCAGCTCAAATGGCACTTCGATCTTCGGCAGGTTCCAGTGGCCGGGCGCCAGGCGGATCGGGCGATAGTTGGGGGTTTGCAACACCACCGGTTGGCCGGGCTGCACAAATGCGTGCAGCGCCATGTTGAAACCAGGCTCGACCCCCGGCAGGAACAGCAACTCATCCGGCTGTACGCGCCAGGCGTACTTGGCCCACAGGTCGGCGACGATCGCCTCGCGCACGCCATCGCAGGCCACGCTGTAGCCGAGGATCTGCTGACCCAGTCGCTCGTGCAACGCTTGAAGCACGGCCGGTGGGGCAGCGATGTCCATGTCGGCAATCCACATCGGCAGAACGTCTTGCGGGTAACGACTCCACTTGGTGCTGCCGGTGCCGAGGCGGGAGTGGATCGTGTCGAAATCAAAGCTCATGGGTGGCTCGTATCAGGGAGGCGGGCGTAGAAATGGCGCTGATTCTAGCGCCATTAATTTTACGCGCCAGCGCTGATTGCCGCCCGGGCGCCCGCTTGCCGGTCAAATGCCTCGGCCAACTGCGTGTGGGCCTGTTCCAGGCTGCGCTGCACGGCGGCTTCGCCACGCACCATGGCCCCCAGATAGACGAAATCCACCGCGTGAATGCCCACGGTTCCAAGGATCGCCTGCAGGTAGGGCGTGAGGAAGTCGGGCTCGCGGTTTTTTCGCGAACTGCCGGAGCTGACCAGTACAAAGGTGCGCCGGTCCTTGAGCAAGCCGACTTTCTCAAACTGCGGATTCACCGTGAAACTGCGGTGGATGCGCACCACATGGTCGATCCAGCACTTGAGGGCCGCCGGCACCGTGAAATTGTGCACGGGGGTGCAGATGATCAACAGGTCACAGGCTTCCAGCTCGACAATCAGTTGCTCGGAGCGCTCGGTTGCCGGGCCGCTCAGGCCGCCGGGCGTGGTCAGGGCGTTGGCGTATTCCCGGGTCAGCGCCGGCAGGGCCTGGCCGCCGTAGTCTCGTTCGACCACTTCGGCCTCGGGTGCCTGTTCGCGGAGCAGGGCGCGGGCCAGGCGGAAGGTCTGGGCGGCCTTGCCGTGGGGGCTGAAGCTCAGTAGCAGGGCGCGGGTCATTGGCCGAGGTCCTGTGAAAAGTGCATCCCCAGTGGCAGCAGGCCCTGGCGAAAATAGAAGCGTTGGGCCAGGGCCATGTGCATGCCGGTGTCCAGCACCAGGTAGCGATAGCCCAGGCGGCGGGTGTGCTGGCGTACCTCGTCCAGCAGGCGCGCACCCAGGCGTCGGCGTTGCAGGGAGGCGTCCACCACCAGGTCATCGACGTAGATAAAGCGCCCATACAGCAGGTTTTCCGTCAGGCGATAACCGGCCAGGCCCAGCACCTGGCCGTTTTCCCGGGCGGCCAGCAGGCGGTAGCCGGTTTCGCGCTGGCGCTGGATCTGCTGGACGAAGGCGTGCGGGTCTTCGAGCTTTGGCCGCAGTTGCTGCATGACGGCAAAGCAGGCCAGGCAGTCGGCGTCGCTTTCGATGTGCACAAACTCAACAGCGTCATTCATGGTTGCCGTGCTCCATGTGCGCTTTTACGGCGGCAGGGACTTTGCGAAAGCTGATGGCGACGCGGTTCAGGGCGTTCATCAGGGCGATAGCCAGGGTCAGGTCGGCAATTTCCTTGTCATCGAAGAGGGCCTTGGCCTCGGCATAGTGTTCGTCCGGCACCTCGGTTTGTGCGACCTGGGTGACCGACTCGGCCCAAGCTAACGCGGCGCGTTCACGCGGGCTGAACAACGGCAACGCTTCGCGCCAGGCGGCCAGCAGCATCAGCTTTTCCAGGCTCACGCCCTGTTTGAGCAGGTCGCGTGAATGTGAGTCCAGGCAGTAGGCGCAGCCGTTGAGTTGCGAGACCCGCAGGTACACCAGGTCAATCAATTCCTTCTCCAGGTCGCAGCCGTGGATGTAGCTGTGCACCGAGCCAAGGGCCTTGTAGCCGACGGGCGCCGCCAGGGCGTAGTCGAGACGGTGTTGCATGGGGTGCTCCTTGTTTCGTGAAGTGATGCCGTCAGTGTGGCGGCCGGGTCGCCGGCTCAATAGGGCCAAGAATGGACAAGCGGGTTGGGACAAGATCAGACTTCAGGGCTGATTCACTGTGAGCCGGATAACGATGTCGTCACTGCCCAAATACCAGGAGATCTACCGGCGCTTTCGCCAGGCCATCGACCAGGGCCAACTGCGCCCCGGTGAGCGGGTGCCGTCGGTGCGCAGCCTGGCCCAGGAACTGAAGGTGGCCCGGGGCACGGTGGAGACGGCCTACCAGTTGCTGGTGAGCGAAGGGTTCTTCCTGGCGCGGGGCCAGGCGGGAACAGTGGTGGCCGAGGCGTTGCCGCAGCGCTCGATCAAGTCGTTGCCGGTTGAACCCGAACCTGTGGCGCCGGCGTCGGCCCCGCGCCTGTTGCAGTTGGGCTTGCCGGCGCTCGACAGCTTTCCGCGCAAGCTGTGGGCGCGGCTGGTCACCCGGCAAGTGCGCCGAGCCGATGTGAACAGCCTGACCATGGGCGATGTGCGTGGCGCCCGCTCGCTGCGTGTGGCGATCGCGCAATACCTGGCGCTGTACCGGGGCGTGGAGTGTTCGCCGGAGCAGGTGTTCGTGTGTGCCGGTTACTCGGCGTGCCTCGCGCTGGTGTGTGATGCGCTGCAGATGGCCGGCCAGCCATGCTGGTTCGAAGACCCGGGCTACCTGCATGCGCGGCAACTGCTGCTGCACCTGGGGGTGCAGTTGGTCCCGGTGCCGGTGGACCACGACGGGCTTGATGTGGAGGAGGGCGTACGGCGTGCGCCCGGCGCCCGGCTGGCGATTGTCACCCCGGCCCACCAGAGCCCGCTGGGGGTCGCCCTCGGTACTGCGCGGCGCCATCGCTTGCTCGATTGGGCACAGGCCCACGGCGGCTGGGTGGTGGAAGACGACTACGACAGTGAGTTTCGCTACAAGGGCCAGCCCCTGGCCGCGCTCAAGAGCCAGGACACGGCCGATCGGGTGATCTACTCCGGCAGTTTCAGCAAGATGCTCTTCCCGGGGCTGCGCCTGGGTTATCTGGTGGTGCCTCGGGCGCTGCTCCCGGCCTTTGAGGCCAGCGCCGGCGTGCTGCAAAACCGCAGCGCCGAATTGCTGCAAGCCACCACGGCGGACTTTCTCGACCAGGGCCATTTCACCCGTCACCTGAAAAAAATGCGCCAGCTCTACACCGCGCGGCGCGGCTTTCTGGTGGAGGCACTGGCCAGTCATTGCGGGGCGCTTTTGCAGGTGGATGAGCAGTCCGGCGGGATCAACCTGCTGGCGCGGCTGCGGGTGGACGTCTGCGATCAGGCCGTCGCTGCGGCCGCCGCACGTGCCGGGCTGGGGATACAGGCCGTGTCGGGCTGGAGCATCGAGCCCGGCGGTCAGCAAGGCCTGTTGATGGGCTTCACCAACCTGGCGACTCGCCAGCAAGCGGTGCAAGCGGCGCTGGTGTTGCGCGAGGTCATCGACGGCGCTTTATGAACACCGGTTGAACATCTTCATTCGCCACATCGGCCCCGAGCTTCTACCCTGAAGGCATAGCCCTCAGGACGCCAAGCGCTCATGTACAAAGACCTGAAGTTCCCGGTTCTGATCGTACACCGCGACATCAAGGCCGACACCGTTGCCGGCGACCGCGTCCGGGGCATCGCCCGGGAGCTTGAGCAGGAGGGCTTCAGTATCTTTTCGGCGGTGGACTACGCCGAGGGTCGCCTGGTGGCTTCGACCCATCACGGCCTGGCCTGCATGCTGATTGCCGCCGAGGGAGCCGGGGAAAATACCCATCTGATGCAAAACATGGTGGAGCTGATCCGCCTGGCGCGGGTGCGGGCGCCAAACCTGCCGATCTTCGCCCTCGGTGAGCAGGTCACCCTGGAAAACGCCCCGGCCGATGCCATGAGCGAGCTGAACCAGTTGCGGGGCATTCTTTATCTGTTTGAAGACACCGTGCCGTTTCTTGCCCGGCAAGTGGCCCGTGCGGCCCGCGCCTACCTGGATGGCCTGTTGCCGCCATTCTTCAAGGCCTTGGTGCAGCACACGGCGGATTCCAATTATTCCTGGCACACCCCCGGTCACGGCGGCGGCGTGGCCTATCGCAAGAGCCCGGTGGGGCAGGCGTTTCATCAGTTCTTCGGGGAAAATACCCTGCGTTCGGACTTGTCGGTGTCGGTGCCGGAGCTCGGCTCGCTGCTGGACCACACCGGCCCGTTGGCCGAAGCCGAGGCCCGGGCAGCGCGCAACTTCGGCGCCGATCACACCTACTTCGTGATCAATGGCACCTCCACCGCCAACAAGATCGTCTGGCACTCGATGGTGGGCCGGGATGACCTGGTGCTGGTGGACCGCAACTGTCACAAGTCGGTGTTGCATTCGATCATCATGACCGGCGCCATCCCGCTGTACCTGTGCCCGGAGCGCAATGAACTGGGGATCATCGGGCCGATTCCCCTGAGCGAGTTCAGCCCCGAGTCGATCCGCGCCAAGATCGACGCCAGCCCGCTGACCCGAGGCCGACCGGCCAGGGTCAAGCTGGCGGTGGTCACCAACTCCACCTATGACGGCCTGTGCTACAACGCCGAACTGATCAAGCAGCAACTGGGCAACAGTGTCGAGGTGCTGCACTTTGACGAGGCGTGGTATGCCTACGCGGCGTTTCATGAGTTCTTCGCCGGGCGCTATGGCATGGGCACTTCGCGCACGGCCGACAGCCCGCTGGTGTTCACCACGCACTCCACGCACAAGCTGCTGGCGGCGTTCAGCCAGGCGTCGATGATCCATGTGCAGGATGGCGGCGTGCGCAAGCTGGACCGCGACCGCTTCAACGAAGCGTTCATGATGCATATTTCCACCTCGCCGCAGTACAGCATCATCGCCTCCCTGGATGTGGCGTCCGCAATGATGGAAGGGCCGGCGGGGCGGTCGTTGCTGCAAGAGATGTTTGACGAGGCCCTGAGCTTTCGTCGCGCCCTGGCCAACCTGCGCCAGCATATCGCCGCTGAAGACTGGTGGTTTTCCATCTGGCAGCCGCCGCTGGTGGCGGGCATTGACCGGGTGGTGACGGCGGACTGGTTGCTGCAACCCCAGGCCGACTGGCATGGCTTTGGCGATATCGCCGAAGACTACGTGCTGCTGGACCCGATAAAAGTCACCCTGGTGATGCCTGGCCTGAATGCCGGCGGGGCTTTGAGCGAGTGCGGAATTCCCGCTGCGGTGGTCAGTAAATTCCTCTGGGAACGTGGGCTGGTGGTGGAAAAGACCGGGCTGTATTCGTTCCTCGTGCTGTTTTCCATGGGCATCACCAAAGGCAAGTGGAGTACCCTGCTCACCGAACTGCTGGAATTCAAGCGCAGTTATGACGCCAACGTGAGCCTTGCTGTCTGTTTGCCATCGGTGTTTCAGCAGGGCCCGGCGCGGTATCAGGGATTGGGTTTAAAGGATCTGTGCGACCAGTTGCACAGCTGTTACCGCAGCAACGCCACGGCCAAGCACCTGAAGCGGATGTACACGGTACTGCCGGAAATCGCGATGAAACCGGCCGACGCCTACGACCTGTTGGTCAAGGGCGAAGTCGAGGCGGTGTCCATCGACGCTTTGCCAGGTCGGGTCGCAGCGGTCATGCTGGTGCCTTACCCGCCGGGCATTCCGTTGATCATGCCGGGTGAGCGCTTTACCGAATCGACTCGCTCGATCATTGATTACCTGGCGTTTGCCAGGACGTTCGATAGCAGTTTCCCCGGCTTTGTTGCCGATGTTCATGGACTGCAACACGAAGATGACGGCAATGGTCGTTGTTACACCGTCGACTGCATCAAGGGTTAAGGATGTTTATGCAAGCTGTAATGAACCCGAAGTACCCGGGCCTCAGTGTCCGGGTGGCTGACGAAGGATTTGACGCCTACGTGTGGGGGAACGACTTCAGCTTTGAAGTCAACGCCTACGGCAAGCCGGAAATGGGCAAGCGCGTCGACCAGTGGGCGGTGGAGCGTATCGTGCCGTACCGCAAATGCTACGGCATCGACCCCGAGGAGTTCGCCAGCTTCCGTGACGCGGCCGACAGTGCGGTGTTCATGGCCTACCTCGATGACCGGCCCGTGGGGCATATCGTGGTCAGCACCAACTGGAACGGCTTTGCCCACGTGGATGAACTGGCGGTGGTCTTGCCCGCGCGGCGCCACGGGGTGGCCAAGGCGTTGCTGGACGTGGCGCAGTTCTGGAGCCGCAAGAAGAACCTGCCGGGGATGATGCTGGAGACCCAGAACAACAACCTTGGTGCCTGCCGGCTGTATGAGCGCTGCGGGTATGTGATGGGCGGGATCGACCACCTGCGCTATCGCGGGATTGATCCGCAGACGCGCGAAGTGGCGATTTTCTGGTATCGGTTGTTCAAGACAGAATTGGAAGCAGTCTGAGCTGCACCGATCGACTGTGGGAGCCGTCGAGCCCCAGCGAGGCCGCGATAGCGGTAGGTCAGGCAACCTCTTTATCGACTGTGCCGCCGTCTTCGCAGCCTCGCTGAAGCTCGACAGCTCCTACATTCGATTTGCGCAACCCAAGTACTTGCGACCGAGCACACAACTCCCAGACTTCCCCCGATCCCCTGTGGGAGTCGTCGAGCCCCAGCGAGGCCGCGATGGCGGTGTGTCAGGCAACCTCTTTATCGACTGTGCCGCCGCCTTCGCAGCCTCGCTGAAGCTCGACAGCTCCCACATTCGATTTGCGCAACCCAAGTACTTGCGACCGAGCACTCAACTGCCAGACTT
This sequence comes from Pseudomonas sp. G5001, assembly GCF_013385475.1. Lineage (NCBI taxonomy): Bacteria > Pseudomonadati > Pseudomonadota > Gammaproteobacteria > Pseudomonadales > Pseudomonadaceae > Pseudomonas > Pseudomonas sp. G5001. The sequence continues at coordinate 9,937 of NZ_JACAPZ010000017.1, read as the reverse complement.
CCCCCGACCCCCTGTGGGAGCCGTCGAGCCCCAGCGAGGCCGCGATGGCGGTGTGTCAGGCAACGTCTTTATCGACTGTGCCGCCGCCTTCGCAGTCTCGCCAAGGCCCGACAGCTCCCACATTCACGGCAATGTGCTTGTCAGCAGGCTTTCAGCCTTCTCGGTGACAATCTCCAGCAGCGCATTCAAGGCGGGCGATGGCTCGCTGCCCTTCAGGGTCAACGCATACAAGGTCACCACAATCGGCGGTGACAATGGGCACGCATCCAGCCCGGCTTCCCGTGCTCCGCTGGCGGTGAACGGGTCGACAATCGCCAGGCCTTCCCCGGCTTCTACCATGCTGCGCATCATCTGGTACGTCTGCACCCGCGTTTGCACCACCGGCAGCGGGCGCAGGGCTTGCAGCTTGCTGTCCAGCAGGCGACTCAGCGGGTCCTGGCCTTCAAGGCCGATCATCGACTGCCCGGCCAGTTCCTGTAGCGCAATGTACTTCTGCCGAGGCTTCAGCCAGCCATGGGGCGCGAGCAATTGCAGCTTGCCGTGGGCCAGTGGTTGGCTGTGGATTTGCGGGTGTTCCGGGTCGTGCAGGCTCAGGCCGAGGTCGGCTTCGTGCAGCAGCAGGCTTTTGACGATGTCCCGGGTGGAATGGCTGGAGAGGTTGCACGGCGTGTCTTGGAAACGTCGGCGCAGCACGGCGATCGCCTGGGGCAGCAGTTGATTGGCCAGCGGCGGGGTGCACAGTGCGCGCAAGGGCGGGGCATGATGGTGCTTAAGGCTGCTGGCCAGGCGTTGCACCGGCTCAAGGGCTGCATAGAGGTGGGCGATTTCGGCCTGCAGCTCAAGGGTTTCCCGGGTGGCCTGCAAGCGTCCGCGCACGCTGGCGAACAGCATGAAGCCCAACTGCAGTTCGGCATCCTTGAGGGTTGCGTCCACATCGGCCACGGGCAGTTGCAACCATTCGGCGGCGGTGCCGAGGTGTCCGGTCTGTAAAATCGCTTGAATGACTTCGATATGACGTAAACGCATGGCCGGAGTCTATGTTCAGCGCGACGTGGATTCAATGGCTCAGGCCCGGGCGTGGAAAAAAGACCCGCCACGGCAGCGCCCCAACTAGACTTGCACGATCAAGTCCCTTGGCGCCTGCAACCAGCAGGTCATACAAAGGGCGTATCAACCAGAGGATCCACGGGGGAGCCTTATCGATGCTCGGTAAAACAGACACGCGCGGGTTTTCGTTTTGGGACCTGCTGGTGGTGGTGCTGATTGTCGGCGTGTTGGCGATTGCGGTGGGGCCGCGGATCTTCGGCGACGTGACCCAATCGGAAATCGCCACGGCCAAGGTCCAGTTGAAAGAGCTGGGCAAGGCGGTCGTGCAGTTTCATCAGGATGTAGGGCGTTATCCTACCGACGACGAGGGTCTGGCGGTGTTGACGGTTCAGCCAGCGGGAGAAGGGAAGTGGCGGGGCCCCTATCTCAAGGATCAGGACATGCTGACGGACCCATGGGGCGTGGCCTATCAGTACCACTATCCTCCCAGCCAGGCCAAAACCAACTTTGATCTGTTCTCGTTCGGCAAGGACCGGACACTGGGAGGCGTCGGCGATAATGTTGATATCGCCTATGGGGAATAACGTTTTATGAAGCGTGGATCGTGGCGGATTCGCGGGTGATGATAGTGCCCGACTGAATCAGCCTGAACTCATCGCCATCCAGTTTTTCTACGCGGTCGCCAATGGCCAGCTTGTAGGTGGTGGTGGGCGCCGAGCCAGCCAGGCCGTCGAGGGGCGGGTTGGATTCCTGGAACTCATGCACCGAATAAACGCGACCTTCCGCGTCTCTGGCATGGAACTGTCCGACAAGTACTGCTGCCATCTGTTTAGAACCTCTGGAGATAAACACTCGATTTGCGGTTCTGTAGACCGTAGGAGAGCGGGGTAGTTTACCTATTGAAAAAAAATACTATTCGTTGACTTTTTCAGACATTACTTACAAATCCATCTGCGGTGTAAACGTCCCTGGGGATTGCAAAAACGCGCTGGTGATAGCGTCGCGCAGGCTCTATAACTACAAACTCCTTAAGTCAGAAATCGGGAAACCCCAATGAGCAAGGTCTACACGATTGCCGTACTGGTCGGCAGCTTGAGAAAAGCGTCGATCAACCGCAAGGTCGCCCTGGCACTGGCCGAGTTGGCGCCCGCCAACCTCAAGTTGAACATTGTCGAAATTGGCGATTTGCCGCTCTACAACGAGGACATCGACGGTGCTGCACCGCCGGCAGCCTACAGTACTTTCCGTCAACACGTGCGTTCATCCGACGCGGTGCTGTTTGTGACCCCCGAATACAACCGCTCCGTGCCGGGTGTATTGAAGAATGCGATTGACGTTGGTTCACGTCCTTATGGCCAGAGTGTCTTCAGCGGCAAGCCGGGTGCGGTGATCAGTGTGTCTCCCGGCGCCATCGGCGGTTTTGGGGCCAATCACCATTTGCGCCAGTCGCTTGTGTTCCTCGATGTGCCGTGCATGCAGCAGCCGGAAGCCTATCTGGGCGGTGCGGGCAGCGTGTTCGATGAGTCGGGCAAGGTCTCGGAAAAGACCAAGCCGTTTTTGCAGGCGTTTATTGATGCCTACGGCAAGTGGGTGGAAAAGCAAAGCGCATAAGTAACCTGTAGGAGCGAGCTTGCTCGCGAAGAACGTCCAGGCGACGCGAGCTTTCAAATAGCCCGCGTCATCGTTAACGATCTTCGCGAGCAAGCTCGCTCCTACAGTGGCGGGACTTATCTGAGCCAGTTGGTTTTCGCCAACTCGATCACCTCATCACCACGCCCGCTCATCACCGCCTTGAGCATGTACAGGCTGAAGCCCTTGGCCTGTTCCAGCTTGATGCTGGGCGGCATCACCAGTTCCTGAGTGGCGGTGACTACGTCCACCAGCACCGGGCCGTCATGGGCCAGGGCGCGGCGCAGGGCCGGTTCCAGGTCTTCGGACTGCTCTACGCGAATACCGAGGATGCCCATGGCGTTGGACATGGCGGCAAAGTCCGGGTTTTTCAGCTCGGTGCCGGTATCCAGGTAGCCCGCCGCTTTCATCTCCATGGCGACGAAGCCCAAAGAAGAGTTGTTGAACACCACCAGCTTCACCGGCAGGTTCAGCTGCGCCAGGCTGATGAAATCACCCATCAGCATGGTGAACCCACCGTCGCCGGACATCGAAATCACTTGGCGCCCGGGAAACGCGGCTTGCGCACCGATGGCCTGGGGCATGGCGTTGGCCATCGAGCCATGGTTGAACGAGCCGATCAACCGGCGCTTGCCGTTCATTTTCAAGTAACGCGCCGCCCAGACTGTCGGCGAGCCAACGTCGGCGGTGAAGATTGCGTCGTCGTCCGCCAGTTCGCTGAGCAGGCGCGCAACGTATTGCGGGTGAATTGGCCGGCCGGCCTTTGACGGTTCCGCCAGGTCATCCAACCCTTGGCGGGCTTTTTCATAATGCTTGAGCGAGGTTTCGAGGAAGCTGCGGTCCGTCTTGCGGGTCAGGCGCGGCAGCAGCGCCTGGATGGTCTCGCTGACGTCAGCTGCAATGCCCAGGTCCAGCGTGGCACGTCGGCCCAGTGCCTGCGGGTTGCGGTCGACCTGGATGATCTTCGCGTCGGTCGGGTAGAACTGGCGATACGGGAAGTCGGTGCCGAGCATGATCAGCGTGTCGCAGTTGAGCATGGCGTGGTAGCCGGAGCTGAAGCCGATCAGGCCGGTCATGCCGACGTCGAACGGGTTGTCCCACTCCACATGTTCCTTGCCGCGCAGGGCATGCACCACGGGCGCGCCGAGGGCGTCGGCCAGGGCCACCACCTCATCATGGGCGCCGGCACAGCCGCTGCCACACAGCAGGGTGACTTTGCCGCTGTGTTCGAGGATGTCGGTGAGGCGTTGCAGGTCCTGTTCCGCCGGCAACGTGCGCGGTGCCAGCAGGGCCGGCCACGGTTTGAATTTATCTTCTACTTCCAACAGTGACACATCCCCCGGAATCACCACCACCGCTACGCCGCGGTTGAGGATCGCCGAGCGCATGGCACGGTGCAGCACGTGAGGCATCTGCTCGGGGTTGGTCACCAGCTCGATAAAGTGGCTGCACTCCTTGAACAGTTCCTGGGGATGGGTTTCCTGGAAGTAGTTCAGGCCGATCTCGGAGGAGGGGATCTGTGCGGCAATGGCCAGCACCGGCACGTGGTTGCGATGGCAATCGAACAGGCCATTGATCAAGTGCAGGTTGCCGGGGCCGCAGCTGCCGGCGCATACGGTCAGCTCGCCGGTGGCGGCGGCTTCGGCACCGGCGGCAAACGCGGCCACTTCTTCGTGGCGCACATGCATCCACTCGATGCTGTCCATGGTGCGCAGGGAGTCGGTCAGGCCGTTGAGGCTGTCGCCGGTCAGGCCCCAGATGCGCTTGATGCCCGCCTGTTCAAGGGTGGTCGCCAATTGCTGGGCCAGGGTGATTTTCGCCATGAAGAACTCCAATCGTCAGTGAGGGTAAAAAGCTGCTGATCAGTTAAGGACAGTTCCATGGCGCTGAATGCTCCCCGCTCAATGTGAAGAATTGGTCATCGCAGCGCGATATTGCCGAGTGCGGCGGGCGATAAACAGTTGGTCTTTTATCAACGCCAGCAGCGGCGTCACCCCGGGTTTCGGCTGGCGGCCACGGCTCAGGCGGCGAAGCTGATAGCGCACCACTGCCATGCTCGCCAGGCTGGCCAGGGGTTTGCGCTTCCAGCGGATCGGCGGCAATTGCGGGTTGAGATCGCGGCCGGCGCGCCATTGCTTGATCAGGTGCGGCTCCAGGGTCAGGGCAGTGGCGATTCCGGCCATGGCGATGCCGCTGTCCAGGACTTGCTGCACGATCGGCAAGCGCCGGATGCCGCCGGTGACCATCACCGGCATGTTGGCGCCTTTCGCCAGGTCGCTGGCCATTTCGATGAAATAGGCTTCGCGGGCCAGGGTGCGCCCATCGCGAGCCTCGCCTTGCATGGCCGGGGCTTCGTAGCTGCCGCCGGACAGTTCCAGCAGGTCGATGGCCAGCGGGTTGAGCAGCTCGACCACGGCATGGGCGTCGGCGGCGTCGAAGCCACCGCGCTGGAAGTCGGCGGAATTGAGTTTCACCGCCACGCAGAAATCCGCGCTCACGGCGGCGCGCACGGCCTTGATCACCTCCAGCAGCAGCCGCGCACGGTTTTCCAGGCTGCCGCCCCAGCGGTCTGTGCGCTGGTTGCTCAAGGGCGAGAGAAACTGGCTGAGCAGGTAGCCGTGGGCCGCGTGAATCTGCGCGCCGCTGAAGCCGGCCTTTTCGGCGAGACGCGCGCTGGTGGCGAAGCGCGTGATGACGTCCTGGATATCTTCTTCGGTCATCGCCTTGGGTTGGGCGAACATCTTCGAAAAGCCGCCGAGATCGAGGGCCACCGCCGAAGGTGCCAGGGCCTGCTGGCCGAGGTTGGCCATGGTCTGACGGCCCGGGTGGTTGAGCTGCACCCAGAACTGCGCGCCCTTGGCCCGGCCAATCGCGGCCCATTGGCGAAACTTGTCCAGGTGACGTTCGTCTTCCAGCACCACGCCGCCGGGGCCGGTCATGGCGTGGCGGTCGATCATCACGTTGCCGGTCAGGATCAGGCCGGGCTCGCCGTCGGCCCAGGCTTGATACAAGCGCATCAGGGCCTCGGAAGGCGCCTGGTTCGCATCCGCCATGTTCTCTTCCATCGCCGCCTTGGCGATGCGGTTACTGATGAGCTGGCCGTTGGGCAATTGCAACGCTTCAAAGGGCGACATGCTTGACTCCTCACATTGGGAGCGCTCAGGCTAAGCTTAAAGGTCACTTTAAGGTCAATGGGGTTGGCGATGAATATTGGTGAACTGGCGGAACGCAGCGGCTTGGCAGCCTCGAAGATTCGTTTTTACGAAGCCCAGGGGCTGATCCAGGTCGAGCGACAAGGTAATGGCTATCGCCGTTATCCCATGCAGACGTTGCAGACGCTGCAATTGATCCAGGGCGCTCAGCGCGCCGGTTTCAGCTTGCAGGAGTTGAAGGCGCTGATGCCCGACGATTCGCCGAGCGAGGCGAAACGCGCCGATATCATCTTGAGGCTTGAGCGCAGGATTGCGCAGATAGAAGAGCTTCAAGCCCGAATGGACCAGAGCAAGGCAGAGTTACGCGCGGTGATCGCCACGATCCAGGCGCACCCGGAAGGCACGCCGTGCACCCAGGCGCAGGACAAGGTCTGGGCCTCAATCGAGGCGCATAAAAAAACGCCGCGCATCTGACGATACGCGGCGTTCGTTTACAGCAACAAAACCTTAGGCTTGAACCACAGGGATGTTGGCGCTTGCAGCAATTTCACGGAACTCGGCGATCTGGTCAAAACTCAGGTAGCGATACACGTCGCTGGCCATGGTGTTGATCTTCGCGGCGTATTCCATGTACTCCTCGACGGTCGGCAGGCGACCCAGGATGGAAGCCACCGACGCCAGCTCGGCCGAAGCCAGGTAGACGTTTGCGCCGTCACCCAGACGGTTCGGGAAGTTACGGGTCGACGTCGACACAACGGTCGAGTTCGGCTCTACACGTGCCTGGTTACCCATGCACAGCGAGCAGCCCGGCATTTCCATGCGCGCGCCAGCCTTGCCGTAGATGCCGTAGTAGCCTTCTTCGGTCAGTTGGTGAGCGTCCATCTTGGTCGGCGGCGACAGCCACAGACGGGTTGGCAGCTGACCCTTGACCTGATCCAGCAGTTTACCGGCAGCGCGGAAGTGACCGATGTTGGTCATGCACGAACCGATGAACACTTCGTCGATCTTCTCGCCAGCAACGCTGGACAGCAGACGGGCGTCGTCCGGATCGTTTGGCGCGCAGAGCACAGGCTCCTTGATGTCGGCCAGGTCGATCTCGATGATTTCCGCGTATTCGGCGTCAGCATCGGCAACCATCAGCTCAGGGTTGGCAACCCAGGCTTCCATCGCTTGGGCACGACGTTCCAGGGTACGCGCATCGCCGTAGCCTTCACCGATCATCCAGCGCAGCAGGGTGATGTTGGAGTTCAGGTACTCGGTGATGGATTCTTTCGACAGCTTGATGGTGCAACCGGCAGCCGAACGTTCAGCCGAGGCGTCGGACAGCTCGAAGGCTTGTTCGATGCTCAGGTTGTCCAGGCCTTCGATTTCCAGGATGCGGCCGGAGAAAGCGTTCTTCTTGCCTTTCTTCTCTACGGTCAGCAGGCCAGCCTGGATCGCGTAGTAAGGAATGGCGTGAACCAGGTCACGCAGGGTGATACCAGGCTGCATTTCACCTTTGAAGCGCACCAGGATCGATTCCGGCATGTCCAGCGGCATGACGCCGGTGGCGGCGGCGAACGCTACCAGGCCGGAACCGGCCGGGAACGAAATGCCCATCGGGAAACGGGTGTGGGAGTCACCACCGGTACCGACGGTGTCTGGCAGCAGCATGCGGTTCAGCCAGCTGTGGATGATGCCGTCGCCCGGACGCAGCGATACGCCGCCACGGGTCATGATGAAGTCAGGCAGGGTGTGGTGGGTGGTCACGTCGATCGGCTTTGGATAGGCCGCGGTATGGCAGAACGACTGCATTACCAGATCGGTGGAGAAGCCCAGGCACGCCAGGTCTTTCAGTTCGTCACGGGTCATGGGACCGGTGGTGTCCTGGGAGCCGACGGTGGTCATCTTCGGTTCGCAGTAGGTGCCTGGACGAACGCCAGCCACGCCGCAGGCCTTGCCGACCATTTTCTGCGCCAGGGTGTAGCCCTTGTCGCTTTCAGCCGGGGCTTCCGGCAGCTTGAACAGGGTCGAAGGTGGCAGACCCAGCTCGGCGCGAGCCTTCTCGGTCAGGCCGCGGCCGATGATCAGCGGGATACGACCGCCGGCACGGACTTCGTCCAACAGGACCGGGGTCTTCATTTCGAAGGTGGTCAGGACTTCATCGCTGTTGTGCTTGGTGACTTTGCCAGCATGCGGGTACAGGTCGATCACGTCGCCCATGTTCATGTTGGTAACGTCGAACTCGATTGGCAGTGCGCCGGCATCTTCCATGGTGTTGTAGAAGATTGGAGCGATCTTGCTGCCGAAGCAGAAGCCGCCAGCGCGCTTGTTCGGCACGTAAGGCACGTCGTCGCCGAAGAACCACAGTACCGAGTTGGTGGCCGATTTACGCGACGAACCGGTACCGACCACGTCACCGACGTAGGCGATCGGGAAGCCCTGGCCGCGCATTTCTTCGATCTGCTTCATCGGGCCGGTCTTGCCTTGCTCATCCGGCACGATGCCTTCACGGGCCATTTTCAGCATGGCCAGGGCGTGCAGCGGGATGTCAGGACGGGACCAGGCGTCCGGGGCAGGGGACAGGTCGTCGGTGTTGGTTTCGCCGGTGACCTTGAACACGCGCAGGCTGATCTTGTCGGCCAGGGTCGGGCGGTTCTTGAACCACTCGCCGTCGGCCCAGGACTGGATCACGGCTTTGGCGTGTTCGTTGCCGTTCCTGGCTTTTTCCGCGACGTCGTGGAAAGCATCGAACATCAGCAGGGTGTGCTTGAGTTGGGCGGCAGCGACGGGGGCCAGGGTGGCGTCGTCCAGCAGCTCGACCAGGGTCACGATGTTGTAGCCGCCTTGCATGGTGCCGAGCAGTTCAACAGCGCGCTTCTTGTCGATCAGGGGAGAAGTGGCTTCGCCCTTGGCCAGGGCGGACAGGAAACCGGCCTTGACGTAGGCAGCTTCGTCAACGCCTGGTGGAATGCGGTTGGTGATCAGGTCAACGAGGAATTCTTCTTCGCCAGCCGGGGGATTTTTCAGCAGCTCGACCAGGCCTGCGGTTTGTTCGGCGTTAAGCGGCTGGGGAACGATACCCAGGGCTGCACGCTCTTCGATATGTTTGCGGTAGGCTTCAAGCACAGTTATTACCCTCATCAGTGGTCCCACGGGACGCTCATCCAGAAATGCACGGCACGCATGCGCTCAGGGGCTTTTTGGGCCGTAGAGCCAGCGCTGCCGGCAATCCTCACAGAAGCTGCTTTCAAAGTTTTACGCCTGCAGAACGGAGCTGATGAGGGTTGGCGCTGGCTATTTACCGTGTAAATAACCATCGCCAACACCGTTCTTTAGGAACGACTGTGCTCGTGACGCTTTGAAAACAGCTTCCAACGGATTATTGGCGCCTTACAAGGCCGGATGATTCTACGGCAAAAAAATTCTAAACGTAAGTTGCCGCGCCAAGTTTGCAGGGTGATCAACCTTAGACAAAGGGCTAACATGTGCAACTGTTTCGCTGATTTGTGCGTTGTCGACCATGTCTAACCAAACCATCAAGACCCCCTGCGTTGGCCTGTGCTCCACGGTTTACGGCGATCTTGTGTGCCGGGGGTGCAAGCGGTTTCACCATGAGGTGATTCAGTGGAACGGGTATAACGAGGAAGAAAAACGTGCGGTTTGGCTGCGGCTGGAGCAGTTGTTGGTGCAGGTGATGGCCGGGAAGCTTGAGGTGTTTGACCCTAAAATGCTGCGGGGGCAGCTGGAGCAGCGCAAGATTCGGTTTGTGCCGCATCAGTCGGAGTACTGCTGGGCGTATCAGTTGATTGCTCGGGGGGCTCGGGTGATCAGTAATCTTGAGGCTTACGGGATGGTGTTGATGCCGGAGTTTCGGGATTGGGGGTTGCCTGAGTTGCGGGATGCGATTGATCGGGAGTTTTTTATTTTGTCCGAGGCGCATTATCAGCGGTATATCGCTCCGGGGTTTCTCAGGGATGCGTTTGGGGGGTGATTGAGTACATATCCGTTATTTGGGTAACGACCGCTTATGGTTCCGCTCTTACAGCGGCTCACTTTGGAAAAGCCCCAAAGTAAGCAAAGGGCTCTGCCCCGCCTGTCGGCGCCTCGCCGTGGCTCGGCGTTCCCTC
>NZ_JACAPZ010000016.1:10264-147492 GCF_013385475.1 Pseudomonas sp. G5001 | reverse complement strand
CGGAGTGAGGGAACGCCGAGCCTAGGCGAGGCGCCGACAGGCGGGGCAGAGCCCTAATGAGATGGTCAGCCCGGCACGGGCCCCCGGTAAATCTAGACTTACCGGAGGGCCCACTTCCCGCTCAATAAAACCGACCATTACTCTCTTCCCCCCGGGCAAAAAAAACGCCAGACCAGCCTCCCGTGAAAGAGCGCATGATCCAGCGTAAAAATGAACCTCGGCTGCTTCAGCCAGGCCCCATGTTCAACCCCTTCAGACCGGAATCACCACAAAGCTTTCCGGTTTGCAGGTCAACGCCACGTTCGTACCCGGCGGCAGTGCGTGGCTGCCGGGAGTCGGCAGTTGCTGGCATTTGAGATCAAGCGTGCCACCGGCCACCTCCACGCGGTAGATCACCCGATTACCGATAAACGAAGTGTCCTTGACCTTCCCGGCAAACGCACCGTCGGCCAGTGCGGCGCCCAGAGCCGGCTCAAGGCCGATGGTTTCAGGCCGGATCGACACATTCACCGGCCCTGCACCCACGCCGCTTTTAGCGGTGTGGGCATAACGCCCAAACGGCAACTCGACCACGCCACCGAGCCCATACGTGCCGTTGACGATATTGGTATCGCCGAAAAACCTGGCGGCAAACAACGTGCGCGGCGACCAATACATCTCCTGCGGCCCGCCGATCTGCTCGATGCCACCCTTGTTCAGCAATACCACACGGTCCGACAAGATCATCGCTTCGTCCTGGTCGTGAGTCACATACACAAACGTGGTGGAAGTCTCTTCGTGGATGCGCTTGATCTCGTTAAGCATGTGATGGCGAATCTTCAGGTCCAGGGCCGCCAGCGGCTCGTCCAGCAGCAACACCGCCGGGCGATTCACCAGCGCGCGGGCCAGGGCCACACGTTGCGCCTGCCCGCCACTGAGCTCGGAGATCCAGCGGCTCTTGAAGCTTTCCAGTTGCACCAGTTCCAGCGCCTTGTTCACTTCACGCTTGATCTCATCCTTGGGCTTCTTCTTCAAACGCAACCCGAAGGCCACGTTGTCGAACACGTCCAGGTGCGGGAACAGCGCGTACTTCTGGAACACCATATTCACCGGGCGGTGTTCAGGCGCCAGGGCGGTGGAGTCCTTGCCGTCGATCACCACTTTGCCGGTGGTGGGCTCTTCGAAGCCGGCAATGATCCGCATCAGGGTGGTCTTGCCGCAGCCACTGGGGCCGAGCAGGGTCAGGATCTCGTTGCGTTTTACCGTGAGGTCGACTTTGCCCAGGGCAGTGAGGTTGCCGTAGCTCTTGGAAATTCCGGTCAGTTCAATACTGTTGGTCATGGTGATTACTCTGCAGTTTCAGCACGTTCAAGTTCGAGGCGGCGACGACGCAAGGTCATGACCAGGCCGGCAATGGCGATGATGGCGATGGTCACCACCAGCATGAATACCGAGGCGGCATTGATGGTGGGGCTGACGGCGCGGCGCATCATCGAAAGAATCATGAGGGGCAGCGTGGTGTCGCTGCCGGTGACGAACACGGTGATCAGGAATTCATCCATCGACAGCGCCACCGCGAGGATCGCGGCGCCGGCGATGGTTGGCCCGATGATCGGCAGCGTCACCAGCCAGAACGCTTTGAGGGGCGAGGCGCCGAGGTCACGCGCGGCCTCCTCGAACGACAGGTCGAAATACTCCAGCCGTGAGCGCACCGACTCCACGAAGAACGGAAAGGTGAACAGGGTGTGGCCGATGATCACCGTCAGCAGCGAGCGGGGCAGGCCGACCAGTGAGAAGAAAATCACCAGTGCAATCCCCAAAAATAAACCGGGCAAGGCGATGGGGGCGAAGTTCATGAACGCGAACACCGCTTTCACCCGGCCTTTCATGCGCATCAGCGCCAGGGCCGAGAACGTGCCCAGCAGCGTGGTGAGAATCGCCGAACCGGCGGCGACGATCGCACTGTTGGTCAGGGCTGTCATGAAGTCTGAACTGCTGAACAGCGCCTCGTACCAGCGCGTGGAAAAACCCTCGAACGGGAACGACAGCGAGGCGGACGAGTGAAAGCTGAACAGCGCGATAATCGCGATGGGCGCGTAGAGGAACAACATGTAGACGTAAGTGAATAACCGGATCATGGCGAGTTACCTTTTTTATGAGCGGCAGTCAGTCGTGGTAACGCTTGCCGGGTGCCAGGTTGGCTGCGCGCAACACCCCCAGCAGCAACGCGTACACCAGCATGAACACGATCAACAGCAGATAAGCCATCGCCGCACCGAGTGGCCAGTTACCTACCGAGCGGAACTGGTTGGCGATCACCAGCCCGGTGGTCATCGCATCCCGGCCGCCCAGCAGTTGCGGGGTGACGTAGTCGCTGGCGGCCAGCACGAAGGTGAACATGAAGGAGCTGACGATGCTCTTGTGGGCCATCGGCATGATCACCCGCCACAGAATGGTGACACCGCCGGCGCCCAGGTCGGCAGCGGCCTCCAGGTAGTCCTTCTTGATGTCCCGCAGGCCCGACACCAGCAGCAACAGAGTGAAAGGCAGCATGATGTGCACCAGGGTCAGCACCACGGCGAACTTGCTGAACACCAGCCACTCCAGCGGCTGGTCGATCAGGCCGAAGTGCAGCAGGGTGGAGTTGATCACGCCGTTGGTGCCCAGGATCGAGCGCCATGCGTAGACCCGTACCAGGTAACTGGAAAACCACGACACCAACGCCAGGTACAACACGGCGTTGGAGCGTGTGCGGTACACGATGTAATAGGCCACCGGCGCACTGATCACGGTGGAGAGCAGGGCGGTCCAGAAGCCGTTTTGCAGGGCGATCCACAGCGAGTCATAAAACCCGCTGGCGCTCAGGGCCTTGGCATAGTTGGCCAGGGTGGCGGCGGGCTCCATGCTGAAGGTCTTGGCGGTCCAGAAACTGGCAATCAGCAACAGTGCCGACGGAACCAGAAAGAACACCACCAGAAACAGCAACGGCGGCGACGCCAGCCAATACCCGCTGAGGGTTCTCTTATCCATCTTCACGTGTTTACCGACCCTTGAATCGCCGTCGTCCAGGGGCATGGACTCGGTGTTGTTGACTACGGTCATGATGAGGTTGCCTTTGCGTTTTTATTCGAGAGTCAGGGCGCGTTGACCCGTGGGGCGCGTGTTGATGAACACCCACCCCACGGTTGCCAGCGCCGGCGTGCCAAGCGCTCTAGAACGAGCCTTTGAAGTTCGCCCACTGATCGATCCATTCCGCATAGGTCACATACTTTTCGGAGCTCAGGGGCGGTTGGCCATAGAGTTTGGATTTCTCGAAGAAGCTGTCGAGGTTCGCGTAGTCAAAGGTGTTTCTCAGGTCCTCCGGCAGCAGCGGCACGGCCTTGGGGTTGACCACGCCGGAGAACATCGTGGTTGCCATCTTGGCCTGGGTATCGGGCTCCAGGGTCTTGTTGATGAACTCCAGGGCCAGGGGAATATCCTTGGCGGTTTTCGGGATGAACAACGCATCGCACCACAGCGCTGCGCCTTCGCTGGGCACCGACAGGGCAGTGGTCACGCCACGCTTGATGGTTTCGCTCGGGGTGTTGGCGGAGGCCGAGAACACCGCGTCCACTTCACCCGATACCAGCAGCGATACCGCGTCACCCGACGAGGCCGCGAACACGCGGCACTGATCACGGTACGGCTTGAGTTTTTCAAAGGCGTCGTTGAATTCGGCGCGGGTCAGGTTGGGGTACTTGTCGCCGTAGCCGGCGATAGTTGCGATCAGCGACCAGTTCGAGGTGCCGTCATCGACAAAGGTCAACTTGCCCTTGAGCTTGGGGTCCAGCAGGTCGGTGTATTGGGTGGGCTTTTTGACGTTCTTGGGGTTGTAGATGATGGTGTTCATCCCCCACAGCAACGGGATGCCCCATTGCTTGCCGTTCCAGTACCAACGGCTGCCCTTGTAGAACAGCGCGAGGGTATTGTCGGCGGAATAGTTGGGGATCTTCGTGGTGTCGATGGCCTTGAGCAGGCCCATTTCCTGATAGATCTTTTCGTAGCCCAAGGCGTACATGGTCAGGTCGAGCTGCACTGGATCGGAGCCTGCCAGCCGGGCGGTGATGTCGTCCTGGTTGCTGGCATAACTGGAGCGCACGGTAACGTTGCGTTGCTTGCGCCAGTCGGCGAGTTCGGCGTCGCCGGTTTCGCCTTCCCAGCCGAGGATTTCCAGGTGCCCGGTGGTGGCGGCAAATGCGCTGGGCACGAACGAGCCGAGGTACAAGCCTGCGGCAGAGGCGGCAGCGCCCAGCAGGAACGAGCGTCGTTTCAAGCTGAGGGAATTGAAGTCAATGCCGGTCAAACCATAACCCGTCTCTATTTCTTTTTTCATTTCGAGTTCCTGCCTGGGTGGTGGGTGCAAATGTTGAGCGACTTGCAAGGCATGGGCCTGGTGTCGATGCCAGGTGCGTCCTTTTGTATGCAGTCAGTTGGATCGGCAGTGTTATGGCCAGCATTGATTCCATGCTGCTGGGGAGGGTGGTAAGGCCTCCACTGTTCCGATTGACTCTTCCTTGGCGGGGCGACGCACGCTTATTCCGGGCTGCAGGGTGTTGCGGGCCTGAAGCGGTGCGCCCAGCGCTTGATAGGCTCGGCTTGTTGTTTTCATGGGTTGAGTATTGAGCGGGGAGGCGGGGGGCTCAATTTCGCAGGGGGGTTAAAAGCGACGCACTCTGACGCATTGGAGTGACCTAAGCGGCGCACGTGGGGGCCCAGGGGTTTCTGGGGGGGGATCCGTAGCAAGAGCACGGCGGCCTGAAAGCCGACCTGCAGGTTAGAAACCAGAGCAAAAGCAGAGCGGCTTTTCTGTAGGCGCTGGCTTGCCTGCGATGCAGACAACTCGGTACATCAGACACACCTGGGCGATGCCATCGCAGGCAAGCCAGCTCCCACATTTGACCGTGCCCGCTTTAGCTTTTGATTTGGCTTCTAACACTCAAGCCGGCCTGTAGGCCGCTGTGCTGTAGTGAGCCCCAATATCTGCGTCAATCTGCGTCTCTTTTACCCAAGGTGCGAAATTGAGCCCACCCCGCACCAGGCGAATACTCCAAGCCTGATCCCGGCCCAGACGCCGCGCATTCGCTGGAGTATCGAGTGAAATTCACAGGTGGCCAAATCATCGCCAAGGCACTCAAGGCCAACAGTGTCGACTACGTAGCCGGGCCCCCGGGCGACGGCGCCCGGGCCCTGGTGGAAGCGCTGCTGACCCCGGGCACCGACATCCCCTTTATCCACGTCATCCAGGCCCACAGCGCCGTGCACCTCGCCGACGGCTACTACCGTGCGTGCGGTCGCCCCATGGCCGTCGTACTCACGGGCCCCCTGGGCATCCCCTCAGCCCTGGGAGCCCTCGCCACCGCGCACCAGGACGCCTGCGCGCTGCTGGTCATCAGTAACGCCCAGCCCGAAACGATAGCCGCCAACGTCATGAAAGATCACGCGACGGTTTCGACACTACAACAGCTACCCCAAGCCCTGCGCCAAGCCTTCGACACCATGCTGAGCGCCCATCCCGGCCCTGTCAGCCTGTCCATTGACGACGCCCTCCAAGGCGCCTCCACCAACGCCAGCCTGCAACCCGCCACCCTGCGTGCAGAACCCCAACCCACCCCGCGTAAAATCAGCGTACTGCGCGAAGGCCGCGCCTCATCCTCCGTGCTGGAAAACGACGCCATCCTCGTCTTCGGTAGCGGCCCCACCCAGCCCATGGCCCGCAAGATGTTCCCGGTGCATTACCCCGGCAGGCACTTGTGCGCCGGCAACCCCGCCACCCTCGGCTGGGCCGTCCCGGCGGCTATCGGCGCCAAGCTCGCCATGCCCGCCCGCCAGGTGGTCTGTGCGGTGGGCAGCCGGGATTTCCTGCAGTCGATGCAAGAGATGGCCGTGTGCGTGATGCACAGCATTCCGGTGGTATTCCTGGTCTTCAACAGCAACGGTGACGAAGCCCTGGGCGACGTACAGACGTCGCCCATCGAGCAGCACCGGGCCGGTGAATTCAACCTGCCGGATGGCAAACCCTATGCCCCGGACTTCGCCGGCATCGCCCGAAACTTCGGCCTTGAAGCCTGGCGCGTCGAACACGCGTCACAACTCAGCGCGACCCTCGTCAAAGCCCTCAACAGCAAGGGCCCGTCGCTGGTTGAAATGATGACGGCACGCCAGCCCCTGCAGGTCCCTCAGTCCTGACCGCCCCAGACAATGGTGGCGTTGTCGCCGGTCATGTATTCACGTACGTCCAGCGGGATCGACTGGTCGCTGGGCAACAGCACCGTTGCATTGCGCAAGTGATGCTTGCGGATCTTGCCCTTGTCCACCAGTCCCAGCGCCATGCGCGTGGAGAAGGGCTGGCGGAACGAGGACGACGCCACACCCGTCACCAACCCGTAGAGAAAACGGATCGGCCGACGATGCTGCGGCGTCAGGATCGAGAACGTCATTTCGTTACGTTGCTTGCCTTCGAAATCCACCATGAACAGGCGATCGCCCAGCAGCAGGCAGAACCCGTGGTAGGTGAATGAATACCCGATCTTGCCGCTGCCATCGCGCAGCGGAAAGCGCTCGACGGTGACGTACTGCACCATCGAGTCGGCGCGGTACAGGCAGGTGACCGAACGCAGGATCCGGCCCTTGTAGATCGATGAATTGTGGTAGCGGTAATACACCCCCAGATAGTCTTCGAGCACGTCAGCCGACTGCTTGGCCAGCGGCAGGAAATGATTGAACTGCTCCGAAGCCCGCAAGCCGGTCGGCAGTTCGTTTTCATAGCCTTCATAGAACTTCTTGAACTCGGCGGGCGGGCGGAAGAGGTCTTCGGCTTCCATCATGAAATAGCGGCCGATCTTTTGCAGAATCTTCTGCGACGGCACGTGCTGGCCCACCAGGTACTTGTTGAACTGCTGGCGGTTCACATCAACTTTGCGGCACATGTCGGCCACCGACCGGCAGGACTCCACCAGCGTGCTCAGATTCTTTTGCACATTGGCCTGCAAGTCGCTGCGCGCCTGCTGTCGCTCGGGGTGGGAGGTGGCGGCGGCTAATGACAGGGGCGATGAATCCGGGCGGCTGGGCATTATTATCTCGATGTACTTGGCTGGGTTAAGGCGCCAGTTATTAAAGTTATAGCGCAGTTATCGAATAACCTTGGGCATAACCGTAATAACCGTTTAAGCGTTTGAAACTTCCGATCATTACCAAAGCATCTTTCATGCCGTTTGTTTAAGTTCAAACATGAAGTTTGAGCATAACTGAATGCGTCAGATTGTAAGCGCTTTTGCTGAAGGTTCGGCGCCAGTGCGTTGTGGTTTTCACGGGTCAATCGTGACGGTGGCGGTCCGCCCAGTAACACATTCGATAGCGACGGGTAACACCCCGTGCTGCGCAGGAGTGCTTCAGTCCGCGTCAGGTATCGCCAAGGGTGCGAAATGGTGGAAACACCGGTCACCCCTGATACTCGGGCCAATGCTTTTTGCGGAGGATTGGGCGATGGCAAGGTTGACCGGCGACATTCCCGGAAAGAGGCGACTCAAGGTCGGCATGGTCGGCGGCGGGCAGGGCGCTTACTTCGCCAGTTACCACCGCGCCGCGATGCGCCTGTGTAATCGCTTCGATATCGTCGCCGGCGCATTCTCTGCCGACGCAGATAAATGCCGCGAGGCGGGCGCAGCGCTCACTATTGAACCCGAACGTATCTACTTGTCGTTCGAGGACATGGCGGCCGCCGAGTCTCGCCGCCCCGACCCGATCGAGGCGGTGGTTATCGTGACGCCCAACCACTTGCACTTCGAACCGTGCCGGTTGTTCCTGGAGGCGGGCATCCCGGTGATCTGCGACAAGCCCCTGGTCAACCACCCTGACGAAGCCCGTGAGTTGGCGAGCCTTGCCGAGCGCCATGGGACATTTTTTGCGCTGACCTACACCTACCAGGGCTACCCGATGGTCAGGGACGCCCGCAGTCGCATCCAGGCCGGCGAGCTGGGTGAGCTGCGCTTCCTGTACGTCGAATACCTGCTGGAGTGGCTAGCCCCCGGCGTGTCCGGCTTGAGCAATAGCCTGGCGTGGCGCGGTGACCCGCAAAAGGCCGGCCCCACCGGCGCGCTGGGAGACGTCGGCACCCACGCCTTCAACCTGTTGGAGTTTCTGTCCGGGCAGCGCTGCACCCAGCTCAACGCCAAGTTGACCAGCGTGGTGCCGGGTTGGGGCCTGGACGATACCTGCGTGGTGCAACTGGAATTCGACGGCGGCGTGGATGGATTGTTGTGGGCCAGTTTCGCCGCGCCCGGGCATCGCAACGGCTTGCGCTTCAAGGTCGTCGGCAGCCTGGCTTCGCTCGAATGGTGCCAGGAGTCACCGGAAACCCTGTTGTTCACGCCCACTGACGCTGCAGACCGCATCTATCGGCGAGGCCAGTCCGACAACAGGCCGCAGACGCTGACGTTCACCAGCTTGCCGGCGGGCAATACCGAAGGTTATCTGGAAGCGCTGGCCGTGCTGTACGCCGACTTCGCCGAGGCCCTGGACGCCGGGGCGCAATGGCGCACAGCGACCAGCGTCCCGTTGCCGGATATTCACGAAGGCGTGCGCGGGGTGTTGTTGTCCCAGGCCAGCCTCGAATCCCACCAGCAGCGGGCCTGGGTGCCTTTCCCGCGGTAATTGATTTCATGCGTGGCACCGCTGCGCATCCAACGACTCACCCAAACGCTGTTGAGGAAAAACAATGTCAAGCGAACTGCATCGCGCCGCGTATTCGGTACTGCTTCCCGCATTCGGGGATTTGCACCTGGACGACAATGTGCGCCGTTACCTGAGCCGTGGTGGTGTGTCCCTGTTGCTTGGGGAAACCCGGGATGAATACGTGGGCCGAGGCATGAGCCCGGCGCGCAAGGCGGCCGAGTCCAAAGCTGATTTCAACAGTATCGTCAAGGAAGCCACGGCGCTGGCGGGCTCTGCGGTGCTGATCGCGGTAGACCAGGAACTCGGCGGAATCGAACGCCTGCACCAACTGGTCCCGGCGGTCGCCACCCGGGCGCAGCTCCAGGACCTCGGCGCCGAGGACCTCGAGCAACGTTGCTTCGAGATGGCCGCCGCGGCCCGCGGGCTGGGTGTGAATCTGTTCCTGGCGCCCATCGTGGACGTGGTCACCGGCGTCAATCCATGGCTGCACAACCGGCACCTGGGCGCGGATCCAGTGGAAGT
Source organism: Pseudomonas sp. G5001 (assembly GCF_013385475.1). Lineage (NCBI taxonomy): Bacteria > Pseudomonadati > Pseudomonadota > Gammaproteobacteria > Pseudomonadales > Pseudomonadaceae > Pseudomonas > Pseudomonas sp. G5001. The sequence continues at coordinate 138,282 of NZ_JACAPZ010000016.1, read as the reverse complement.
CAGCCGAGTGTCCTGCGCGTTTATCCGCGGGGTGCAGCGCGCGGGTGTGATCGCCACTGCCAAGCACTTTCCCGGGCACTACGTCACCGAGCACGATCCGGCCATTGCCGAAGCCACCGTGCCGGGGCCGCTGGAATTGCTGCATGACAATCTTGAAGTGTTCAAGCAGGTCATCGCCTCCGGCGTAAAAGCCGTCATGCCTGGCCCGGCGGTGTTTCCTGCGATTGATGCGCAGCAGTCGGCGTCCACCTCGTCGAAGGTCATCGGCGTACTGCGTGACACCCTCGGCTTCGAAGGCCTGATCATTTCCGATGACCTGGACGCCGTGTCGATCCTGCGCGGCAACACCATCCCCGATACCGCCGTAGCCTCCCTGGTGGCCGGTGCGCACCTGTTGCTGGTGTCCAGCGAGTCAGGCCTGGACAGCATCGCCGAGGCGATTGTCGCCGCCGTCCACGAAGGCACCCTGGACCGCCAGGTTCTGTTGGACGCCGCTGCCAAGGTTCGTCAACTGGCAATTGCCACCCAGGAAACCAGCCATGAGCGCGAATGACCGCAAGGCCTACGGCGTGCTGTTCCCGGTATTGCTGGACGTGCAGATGACGGATGACGTGCGTCGGTTCCTCGGCAATGGCGGGCGCAGCCTGTTGTTTGGCGAGACGGGAGAGGAATACGTCAGCGGAAAAATGAGCGCCAGCCGCCTGCAAACCGAAACCCTGGACATCTGGCAGCGTTTTACCGGCACGGCCACCGAACTGGGTGGGCCGCTGCTGCTGGCAGCCGATGCCGACATCTCCGCCGTGCACCGCTTGCAAGGGGTGACCCCGGCGCTGCCGGAGCCCGATGTGGCCCGGGCGATGGATTGTGCGGCGCTGGAACAGGCGTGCTTCAAGGTCGCCACCGCCGCGCGGGCGACCGGGGTCAACCTGCTGCTGTCGCCGACGGCGGATGTGGTCGGCGGCCGTAATGTGTGGCTGGCGGGGCGCACGCTGTCGGGCGATGTCCACCAGACGGCGGCGATGGTCGGTGCGTATGTGCGCGGCGTGCGGCGGGCCGGGATGGCCAGCACCCTGAAGCACTTCCCCGGGCACCCGGTGCTGTTTCAGCAGCCGTCGACTGAAACGGCGGTGGTCAGCGAGTCCATGCAGCAACTGCGGGCCTTCTGGCCCGGGTTTCAGGCCGGGATCGACGCTGGCGCCGATGCGGTGATGATGGGCCCGGCGATATTCGCTGCGTGCACACCGCCCACGGCAGCCTCGGTGTCGCCTGAATTGATCGGCGTGTTGCGCCAGGAGTTGGGCTTCAAGGGGCTGGTCATGACCATCGACCTCGATCACCGCTCAATCATCGGCCAGATGTCCCTCGGCGAGGTCGCAGTGGCCGCGCTGAATGCCGGGGCCGACTTATTACTGATTTCCGCAAAGGCTATGCCCCACGTGCCGCAGATCGTTCGGGCGATTGTCGCCGCCGTCGCCGAGGGCCTCTTGCCCCAGGCACGGCTGGACGCCGCGGCGTTGGCCGTTGGTGCCTTGGCTGATCGCTGTTCAACCGTAGGAGCGCCATATGGCAACCCAAAATAACGTCCTCGCCCTGCATTCCACCGTTGCGAAACACTCGACCCTGGCGATGGATATCGACATCGCCCGGACGCTGGGTTTTGACGCGCTGGAGATCAACAGCGGCAAGCTGGAAGCGTATCTGCAGGCCGGCTATACCGAGTCGGAGCTTCAAACACTGCTCAAGCATGTGCCCGTCACCGGCATCGGCTACCTGCGGGATATCGAACGCCAGGGCGCCGAGCGCGAGGACCTGTTCAAGGAAGCCCGGCGGCTATTTGAGCTGGCCAATCTGGTGGGCGCCAAAGGCGTGCAAGTCCTCACCGGTCCGATCAATGTACAGGCGGTGATTGATTTTCAGGCGACCGGCAAGAGCCTGCATTACTCAGGCTTGCTGGGCCTGGATCAGGCCGAACAGTACGCCCGCACGGCAAGCAACCTGGCGGAGTTGGCCGATGTGGCCCGGCAATACGGTCTGCTGCTCTACCTCGAAGCCTTGTCCTGGACGCCACTCAACACCCTGGATCACCAACTGCAGTTGATTGAACGCACCGGGCGCAGCAACGTGAAGATGGTGATCGACTATTGGCATTGCTTTACCAGCGGCGTGACCCCTGCGGACGTCGCCCGGCTCGACAAGGACGTGATCTACGGCGTGCATGTCTGCGACTCACTGGCCTTCGAAGGCGGTATTCCGAATGAGGAAGTGCTGCGCGATGTGCCCACCGGCAGCGGCGTGCTCGACCTGGTCGAGTGGACCGCCGCGGTAAAGGCCACCGGTTACGCCGGGTGGTGGAGTTGTGAGTTGTTCTGCAAAAAACAGCAGCAGCAGAACAGCTACGCCGTCGCCCAACAATTGAAGACGCTGTTAACCGGCCTGGTCGGTTGATAACGCGCGTTTCGACACTGGCTGAATACTAAAAAGATCTGAGGTTGTCATGGTGGATTTCATCGTAATCGGGGGCGGCTCCACGGGCTGCACAGTCGCATCGCGCCTGAGTGAGGATGCGGGAGCGTCGGTGGTGCTGTTCGAGGAAGGCCCGCGGGATCGCAGCCCTTACATCCATATTCCCGGCGCCTACTACAAGACCGCCCAGGGCCCGCTGCTCAAGCGTTATGCGTGGGAGCCGACCGAGGACCAGCACCGCAGCGAAACGCCGACCATGGTCCAGGCCAGCGTGCTCGGGGGCGGCAGCTCGGTGAATGCGATGATTTATATCCGTGGCGTGCCCGCCGACTACGACGGTTGGGCCGAACAGGGCGCCGCCGGGTGGTCGTATAAAGACGTGTTGCCGTACTTCAAAAAGGCCGAGGACAACGAGCGGTTCTGCAACGAGGTGCACGGTGTCGGCGGGCCGCTGGGGGTGTCGGACCCGATCAATATCCACCCCTTGACCAAAGTCTGGCTGCGGGCCTGCCAGCAGTTTGGATTGCCCTATAACGAAGATTTCAACTCGGGCCAGCCCGAGGGCTGCGGGCTGTACCAGATCACCGCCAAAAACGGCTTTCGCAGCAGTGCCGCCGTGGCCTACCTGGCGCCGGCCAAGTCGCGCAAGAACCTGACGGTGAAGACCGGCTGCCGGGTGCTGCGTATCCTGATGCAAGGCAACAAGGCCGTCGGCATCGAATACCTGGAGAAGGGCGTGCGCCAGGTGATGCACGCCGACAAGGAAATCATCCTGTCCTGCGGCGCCATCAACTCACCCCGATTGCTGATGTTGTCGGGGATCGGGCCCGCTGAGCAACTGGAAAAACACGGGATCAAAGTGGTTCAGGATTTGCCCGGTGTAGGGCAGAACCTGCAGGACCATATCGAAATTTCACTGGTGTATGAGCTGACCGGCCCCCACAGCTACGACAAGTACAAAAAACCCTGGTGGAAGCTTATGGCGGGGTTGCAGTACGCGTTGTTCCGGCAAGGCCCGGCGGCGTCCAACCTGATTGAAGGCGGGGCGTTCTGGTGGGGCGACAAGACGGCGGTGCATCCGGATATCCAGTATTTCATGGTGGTGGGCGCGGGCATCGAGGAGGGTGTGGATTCGGTGCCCGGCGGCAATGGCTGCACGTTGAACCTGGGGCAGATACGGCCAAGGTCCAGGGGCTATGTGGAGCTTTACTCCGCCGACCCGATGTCCCCGCCGCGCATCGTGCCCAACTACTTTTCCGATCCGTACGACATTGAAAGCCTGGTGGACGGTTGCCTTGTGGGCGAACAGATCATGGCCCAGGCGGCCTTCAAACCCTACGTGGCTCGTCGGCATGTACCGGAACCCACCGTGCGTTCGCGCGAAGCGATGAAGCGGTTTTGCCATCAGGAAGCCCACGCCGCACTGCATCCATCCGGCACCTGTCGCATGGGTGTGGATGAGCGGGCAGTGGTGGGGCCGGACCTCAAGGTGCATGGCATCGAAGGGCTGCGGGTGGCCGATGCGTCGATCATGCCGACCCTGATTTCAGGCAACCCCAACTCGGTGTGCATCATGATCGGCGAAAAAGCTGCCGACATGATCCGGACCGCCCGATAGGGTTGCCCGGGCGGTAACACCGGCCTCTTTTTGGGGCAGGCTCAGGCGCCGATCAACCACAGCGCGAAACAGCTGCCGAGGGCCAGCAGCCCAAGGGCGATGCCAAGCTTTGCCTGCAGTTCAAGGGGCATTGCCCTAGGGTCCGGATGTTTGTCCATGGAATCAACGGACTGTACGCGGCCGTTGATCATCTGAGCGGTTGCAAAGAACAAACTGTGCATGGCATGTGCCTCGTGGGTCGTTTCTGCTCAAGTCGAGGCCGATATCGGCCGCCTGCTGGTCAAGAGCAAGCTCCATGCCATTGCCCCAACCTCAGCGACGCCCCGTCCGCGTACTCACATCCACCCACACCGCCAGCACCAGGATGCTGCCCTTGACGATCATCTGCCAGTAGCTGTCCACGTCGAGCATCGACATGCCGTTGTCCAGGCTGCTGATCACCAGTGCGCCGAGCAGGGCGCCGTACACCGTGCCCGAACCGCCGCGCATCGATGTACCGCCGATAAAGCACGCCGCGATAGCATCCAGTTCGCCCATGTTGCCCGCCGAAGGTGAACCCGCCGCCAGGCGCGCGGTGTTGACCAGCCCGGCAAGGGCGCACATCACGCCCATGATCCCGAAGATCCACAGTTTGACCGCCTGCACGTTGATCCCCGACAGGCGTGTGGCTTCCATGTTGCTGCCCACCGAGTAGATGCGCCGGCCAAAGACGGTCTGGCTGGTGACGTAACTGAACACCCCCAGCAGCACCAGCAGAAGCAGCACCGGCACGGGAATGCCGTCGTAGCTGTTGAGGGTGTAGACGAAGCCGGCCAGCACGAAACCGATCAACACCACGCGCACGCTGTCGCGCAGCATCGACGGCAGCGCCAAGCCGTGCAGGGCGCGGTTGTGGCGTTGGCGCCAGGTCAGGAATATCGCCAGCCCGAACAGCAACACGCCGAGAATCACCCCGACCACCGTCGGCAGGTAACCCTGGCCGATGTACACCAGTTGTGGCGAAACCGGTGCAATCGTGGTGCCGCCGGTAATGCCCAGCAGCACCCCGCGAAACGCGAGCATGCCGCCCAGGCCGACGATGAAGGAGGGGATGCGCAGGTACGCGGTCATGTAGCCGTTGCCCAGGCCAATCAGCAAGCCACAGAGGGCGACGATGGCCAGGTTCAGCGGCAGGGGAATGTGATAAACCACATCCAGGATCGCCGCGACGCCGCCGAGCAAACCGAGCATCGAGCCCACCGACAGGTCGATCTCGCCGCTGATGATCACCAGCACCATGCCGCAGGCCAGGATGCCGGTAATGGACATCTGCCGCAGCAGGTTCGACAGGTTGCGCGGGGTCAGGAAACCGCCTTCGGTCTGCCAGCTGAAAAACACCCAGATCAGCACCACGGCGATCAACAGGGCGAGCATTTTGTAGCGGGTGAAGAGCTGTTTGACCTGGTTCATTTACGCGGACTTCCGATCATTATTATTGTCATGCCCGTTCGGTTGGCTGAGGGCGGCGGCGAGCACCTGTTCCTGGGTCAGGCCCTGGTTGATGAAGTCGCCGCGCAACTGGCCCTCGCCGATCACCAGCACCCGGTCGGAGACCCCCAGCACCTCGGCCAGCTCCGAGGACACCATGATGATCGACACGCCTTCGGCCGCCAGCGCGCCCATCAATTTGTAGATCTCATATTTGGCGCCCACGTCCACGCCACGGGTCGGTTCGTCGAGGATCAGCACCCGGGGTTTGGTCAGGAGCATCTTGGCCAGTACGGCCTTCTGCTGGTTGCCGCCGGACAGGCTGGTGATCGGCAGGAACGGGTTCGCCGTCTTCAGGTGCATGCGCTTGATTTCCTGCTCGATGCTGCCCAGTTCCGCCTCGGCATCGATGCGCGTCAGGTGCGAGAAACGGTCCAGCACCGCCAGGGTGATGTTTTGCCCAACGCCCAGGTCCGGGACGATGCCCTGGCGCTTGCGGTCTTCCGGGACCATGCACAGCCCGGCGCGAATCGACTTCAGCGGCGTGCGTGTATCAATCGGTTTGCCATCCAGCCACACCTCGCCTTGGTAGCGCCCGGGGTAGCTGCCGAACAGCGCCGAGACCAGTTCCGTGCGGCCGGCGCCCACCAGCCCGGCGATGCCGAGGATTTCGCCACGGCGCAGGCTGAACGAGACATTGTCCACCCGCTTGCGGCTCGGGTTATCGACGTCGTGGCAGGTGATGTTGCGCGCCTCAAACAGCACCTCGCCGACCGCATGGGGTTCGGTGGGGTAGAGGTTGCTCATCTCACGGCCGACCATCTGCGTGATGATGCGCGACACGTCCATCTCGGCCATGGCCGTGGTCGCGATGTGTTTGCCGTCGCGGATCACCGCGATGGTGTCGCAGATGGCCGAGACCTCATCGAGCTTGTGGGAGATGTACACGCAGGCGACGCCCTTGGCCTTGAGCCCACGGATGATGTCCAGCAGCACCTCGATTTCCGAGCGGGTCAGCGCCGAGGAGGGTTCGTCGAGGATCAGCAGGCGCGCCTGCTTGTTCAGGGCCTTGGCGATTTCCACCAGTTGCTGGTAGCCGCCGCCGTATTGCGAAACGGGCAGGGCGACGTTCATGTCCGGCACTTTCAGCTCGCGCATCAGGGCTTCGGCACGGTGCATCATGGCGGGGTAGTTCATGCGCCCGCCGGGCAGTGTCAGTTCGTGGCCCATGAAGATGTTTTCGGCCACCGAGAGGTCGGGTACCAGGGTCAGTTCCTGGTGGATGATCACGATGCCGCAGGCTTCGGTTTCGGCGATGGAGTGGGCGCGCAACGGCTGGCCGTCCCAAAGGATTTCACCGTCCCAGGTGTCATGGGGATACACCGCCGACAGCACTTTCATCAGGGTCGATTTGCCGGCGCCGTTCTCGCCGCACAACCCTACGCATTCCCCGGGTTTTACCTTGATGTCGATGCCATTCAGGGCTTTGACGCCGCCGAAGGTCTTGACGATGTTGTTCATTTCCAGCAGGTAGTCGGACATGGCGGGCACTCATTCCACAGCGAAAAGGCAGGAGCGGCCTCAAACCGCCCCTGCAGTGAGCCGTACGCTTACTGCCCGGCGATTTGCGCTTTGGTGTAGAACCCGTCTTCTTCCAGCACGTTGACGTTGTCCTTGGTCAACGCGGTCGGCTTGAGCAGGATGCTCGACACCTGCTTGCTGCCGTTGTCGTACTGCGAGTTGTAGGCCGGTTTCTCGTCACGCACCAGTTGCACCGAGAGCTTGGCCGCCTCGGACGCCAGCAGCTTCAGGGGCTTGTAGACGGTCATGGTCTGGGTGCCGGCGATCACGCGCTTGATCGCGGCCAGGTCGGCATCCTGGCCCGAGACCGGCACCTTGCCCGCGAGTTTTTGTGCCGCCAGGGCCTGGATCGCGCCGCCGGCGGTGGCGTCGTTGGAGGCGACGATGCCGTCGATCTTGTTGCTGTTGGCGGTCAGGGCGTTTTCGACAATGCTCAGGGCTTCGGTGGGGTTCCATTCCTTGACCCATTGCTGGCCGACAATCTTGATGTCGCCCTTGTCGATCGAAGGCTGCAGCACCTTCATCTGGCCCTGGCGCAGGATCTTCGCGTTGTTGTCGGTAGGTGCGCCGCCCAGCAGGAAGTAATTGCCTTTAGGCTGCGCGCTCAACACGCCCTGGGCCTGCATCTCGCCGACCTTTTCGTTATCGAAGGAGATGTAGGCGTCGATATCGGCATTCAAAATCAGCCGGTCGTAGGACAGCACTTTCACCCCGGCTTTCTTGGCCTCGGCCACCACGTTGTTCAGCACCGTGGCATTGAACGGCACGATCACAATCACGTCGACGCCCCGGGAGATCAGGTTTTCGATCTGCGAGATCTGCCGTTGCTCGTTGGCGTCCGCCGACTGCACGTAGACCTTGGCCCCCAGTTGCTCGGCGGCGGCGGTGAAATAATCGCGGTCGCGGGCCCAGCGTTCAAGGCGCAGGTCGTCGATGGAAAAGCCGATTTTCGGGTGGGCCGCGTCAGCCATGACCGAGTTGGAAAGCAGTGCCAGAACGCTGGTGAGCAAGACGGTTTTCAGGTGTTTCATGATGGTGAGTCCCTTTTATTGTTGTTTAGACGCACTGCTGGACCTGGAGCGTAGCGGTCATGGGTAGATAAAGCGATTCACTACGCCTTCGAGCATCTCCTGGCGGCCACTCACAGCTTGTGGGTTCAGTTGGTGGCTGAAGGCATGCTCGGCCAGCGACGCCAGGCTGAAGTCGCCGCCAAGCACGGCACGCCCGAAGGATTGGTCCCAGCCGGCATACCGCTGGGCCTTGAACTGTTCGAGGGCGTCGTTCTGCACCATGGCGGCGGCACGTTCCAGGGACAGCGCCAGCACGTCCATTGCGGCCACGTGGCCATGGAACAGGTCAACTTCGTCGAGGCTTTGGCGGCGTACCTTGGAGTCGAAGTTGTAGCCACCTCCCTTGAAGCCACCGGCCTTGAGTACCTCGTAGGTGACCAGGGTCAGCTCCTCGACGCTGTTGGGGAACTGGTCGGTGTCCCAGCCGTTCTGCGGGTCGCCACGGTTGGCGTCGATGCTGCCGAAAATCCCCAGGGATGCGGCGGTGGCGATCTCATGGTGAAAGCTGTGGCCGGCGAGGGTGGCATGGTTGGCCTCGATGTTGACCTTGATCTCTTTCTCCAGGCCGAACTGATGCAGGAAGCCAAACACGGTGGCGCTGTCGTAGTCGTATTGGTGCTTGGTGGGCTCCTGTGGCTTGGGCTCGATAAACAGCTCGCCGGTGAAGCCGATCTTGTATTTGTGTTCGACCACCATGCGCATGAACCGCCCGAGTTGCTCGCGCTCGCGCTTGAGGTCGGTATTGAGCAGGGTCTCGTAGCCTTCGCGGCCGCCCCACAACACATAGCTGGAGCCCTTGAGACGGTGGGTGGCATTCATCGCGCTGAACACCTGGGCCGCCGCATAGGCAAACACTTCCGGGTTCGGGTTACTGGCGGCGCCGGCGGCAAAGCGCGGGTTGCTGAAGCAGTTGGCAGTGCCCCACAGCAGCCGGATACCGGTCTGTTCCTGATGGCCTTCGAGCTGGTCGACCATTCGCGCAAAGTTGTCGCGGTACTCCGCCAGGCTTGCGCCTTCTGGGGCCACGTCGGTGTCGTGGAAGCTGTAGTAGTCGATGCCCAGCTTGGAGAAAAACTCGAACGCCGCTTCGGCCTTGCCGCGTGCCACTTGCAGGGCTTCCCCCGGTTGCTGCCAGGGCCGCTGGAAGGTGCCGGAGCCGAACATGTCACTGCCGGGCCAGACGAAGTTGTGCCAGTAACACGCGGCCATCCGCAGGTGCTCGCGCATCGGTTTGCCGAGGATCAGCTTGTTTGCATCGTAGTGCCGGAAGGCCAGGGGAGAGTCGCTATCGGGGCCTTCATAGAGGATTTTTTCGACCGCGGGAAAGTAGGGCATCGCCAGATCCTTGTTGTTATGAGTGCACGTTAACCTTGCCTCGATACTAGCAACGGCCCCCGGCCAACCGATTATGAAAATCACCAGAGCGGGGTTCGATTTTGAGTGGTTTTGCGCGCATAGTGGCGCGACATATCGCATGGAGCCGCCCCTGTGAAAACTGTCCCGCCTGTGCACCGGATTGCCCTGCTGTTCAATGGCAACAAGATCTACGATCGCGGCATCATCACCGGGATCGGCAACTACCTGAGCAGTACGCGGGTGTCGTGGGATCTGTTCCTGGAAGAGGACTTCGTCTGCCGGCTCAAGGGTATCGAGCGCTGGCATGGCGACGGGATCATTGCCGACTTCGACGACCCGGCGATGGGCCCCGCGTTGGCGGGTGTGCATGTGCCGGTGGTGGCGGTGGGCGGGTCTTATGAGGATGAGCGGGCTTACCCACGGCATACTCCGTATGTGGCCACTGACAATTTTGCTTTGATCAAGCTGGCCTATGAACACCTGATCGAAGCCGGGCTGACGCGCTTTGCCTGTTTCAGCCTGCCTGAAGCCGATATCAACCGTTGGGCCCAGGAGCGCGAAAAAGCCTTCCGCCGCCTGCTGGAGCGCGATGGCTTGCCGGTGGAGGTGTATCGCGGGCTCGGCACCAGCGCGCCGCTGTGGGACTCGGCGGTGGAGCAACAAATTGCCTGGTTGCACAGCCTGCCCAAACCCATCGGCATCATCGCGGTCAGCGACGCCCGTGCCCGCCAGTTGCTGCAGGCCTGCCTCACCGCCGGCATCCCGGTGCCGGAGCAAGTGGCACTGATCGGCATCGACAACGACCCCTTGACCCGCACCCTGACCCGTGTACCGCTGAGCTCGGTGATCCAGGGCACTGAAAAAATGGGCCGCACCGCCGCGCGCCTGCTGCACCAGATGCTGCACGGCATGCCTTCGGCAGGCAGCCAGATCCTGGTGCCGCCGGAAGCGGTCAACGTGCAGACCTCAAGCCTGCACCAACCCCTCGGCCATCCCTACGTGATGCAGGCGCTGCATTTCATTCGCCAGTACGCCTGCCAGGGCATCAAGACCGCCCAGGTCGCCAACTACGTCGGCGTGTCGCGGTCGTCCCTGGAAGCGCATTTTCGCAGTGAACTGAACCGCAGCGTCCACGATGAAATCCTGCGCTTCAAACTCGCGGCTGCGGTTTCCAGCCTGGAAAATACCAGGGCCGCGATTGCGGATATTGCCTATGACTGCGGGTTCAAATCCGCCCAGTACCTGCACACGGTGTTCAAGCGCGAGTTCGGGTGTACGCCGAGGGAGTACCAGGTGGGGCAGGTCGAGCGCGATTCGAGCGATGTCATTTCTTTGTCGCCTTGAGTCCCTATTTTGTCCTGAGCTTCGCTCCAGAACTTCAAGGGATTGAATCGTCTTATGCCGACTCTTACACGCAGAACGTTGTTGCAAGCAGCTGCCATCGGATCCGCCTACACCCTGTTGCCCGACTCCATTCGCCAGGCCCTGGCGATCCCCGCCAACAACCGCACCGGCACCCTCATGGACGTCGAACATGTGGTGATCCTGATGCAGGAAAACCGCTCCTTCGATCACTACTTCGGCACCTTGCCGGGTGTGCGCGGGTTCAGTGACCGCTTCACCATTCCACTGCCGGGCGGGCACCGGGTGTGGGAGCAGCAGGGCGTTGGGCGGCGGATCCTGCCCTATCACCTGGACAGCTCCCGTGGCAACGCGCAGCGGGTCAGCGGCACGCCGCATTCCTGGGTCGACGAGCACGCCGCCTGGAGCAGCGGCCGGATGAACGCCTGGCCAACGTTCAAGACACCCACCTCGATGGGTTACTACCGTGAGCAGGAAGTGCCGTTCCAGTTCGCCCTGGCCAACACCTTTACCCTGTGCGACGCCTACCACTGTTCGGTACACGCAGGTACCAATCCCAATCGGCTGTTCCACTGGACCGGCACCAACGGCCCGACCGGTGCAAATGTGGCGGCGGTGGTCAACGAATGGGACGGCCCCGGCGCGGTGGGCGTGGGCTACACCTGGAAAACCTATCCCGAGCGCCTGGAAGAAGCGGGTGTGAGCTGGAAGGTTTACCAGTACCTGCCGGATAACTTTGGCGACAACCCCTTGGCCGGGTTTCGCCAGTTTCGTGCGGCCAGCGTCGCGGCCGGCAACCCCGCCGTGCCACCGAAAGACTTCAAGGATTTTGTGCCCTACAGCGATCAACTGAACGCCCGCGTGCCGTTGTATAAAGGCAATGGCAACACCCTGCCGGCGGTCAGCGGCAGCGACCTGGAATCGATCATCCAGGGCTTTCGCAAGGACGTGAACGACGGGCGCCTGCCACAGGTGAGCTGGCTGGTGGCGCCGGCCGATTACTCCGAACACCCCGGGCCTTCCAGCCCGGTGCAAGGCGGCTGGTTCACCCAGGAAATACTCAAGGCACTGACCGCCAACCCGGACGTGTGGAGCAAGACCGTGCTGCTGGTCAACTACGATGAAAACGACGGTTTCTTCGACCACGTGCCGTCGCCGTCAGCCCCGTCCAAACGCCTGGACGGCAGCTTTGCCGGAAAGTCCACGGTGAAGTTCGACAGCGAGATCTTCACCCACCCGGCACCGCCCGGTTCAAGCCAGCAACCCGCGCCGGACGGCGGGGTGTACGGCCCCGGGCCGCGAGTGCCAATGCTGGTGCTGTCGCCGTGGAGCCGTGGTGGCTGGGTCAATTCCCAGGCGTTTGATCACACCTCCGTGCTGCAGTTTCTGGAGAAGCGTTTCCACGTGCGCGAACCCAATATCAGCGCCTGGCGCCGGGCGGTGTGCGGCGACCTCACCTCGGCCTTCAACTTCGTCAACCCCAACACCGAGACCCTGCCGCCGCTGCACACCATCAGCCGCCAGGCCGCCGACTCCCTGCGTCAACGCCAGGAGCAACTGCCCCAGGTCGCCCTGCCGACGGTGGGCCAGCAACAGGCGCCTTTCCAGGCGCGAATGGCGCGGCCATCCCGGGCGCTGCCGTACCAATTGAACGTTGAAGGCTCGGTTGACCGTCGCGCCAGTTCGGTGAGCCTGGACTTCTTCAACAATGGCGAACAGGGCGTGGTGTTCCACGTCTACGACCGCCTGCACCTGGACGAGGTACCGCGCCGCTACACGGTGGAAGCCGGCAAACACCTCAGTGACACCTGGCAAGTGGCGGGCGCCTACAAGCTCTGGCTGTTGGGGCCGAATGGGTTCCACCGTTCGTTCAAGGGGCACCTGCAGCGTCGCGAGCCGGAGTTATCCCTGGCGTATCACGGCGACACCTTGCTGCTGACCCTGGTCAACCCCGGCAAGCGTGCGGCCTCAATCACCATCGAGCGTTGCCCTTACACCAAGCAGGGGCCGTGGCTGCTGGAGATTGCGGGCGGCAGTACCGTGCAACGAACGTTCTCCTGCCAGCCGAATGGGGGCTGGTATGACTTCAAGCTACGTGACGAGCATGGCTGGGTTCGGCGGGTGGCGGGGCGGATCGAGACGGGGGCGCATAGCATCAGTGATCCGTTGATGGGCAAGCGTGTGTGAAAGGCTGTTGATCTGCGGGGTGATTTCGTGGGCTTTTTCCCTGTTTTGTGTAGGAGCAGGGCTTTCTCCCCATGCAGCGCTTGAAACGCCACCCCTCTGGGCCATAGCCTCACGCTTTTCCTGACACTGAGGCCCGGCATTGGGTAAGCGAAAAACGGTTTGGCCCACGGAGCGGGAAGTTCGACTGCGCTTTATCCTGCTGGCAATCATTGAAACGGCCTGTATTCGAGGCGTTCCCCTCGAACGCCTGCTGCTTTCATACATACTGTTGCGCAACAAGCCGACCCAGGAGCAACTTTGGGAGGCCATCAGCGATTGCCTGCTCCTCGATGAGATGCGTGGCTTTCGATTTGAACCCGGGTCGGAAGCCGATCGGTTGATGCGCAAGATCAGCAGCGAAATCAATCAGTCCTGACGAGCCACCAGCGCCGGCGTGCGCGGCGGCACCAGGCGCTTGCTGCCCGTCGACTCATAGGCCGATGCCAATCGCAGCAGCGCCGAATCGTCATACGCCCGGCCGGCAAATGTCAGCCCCACCGGCATGCCGATGTCGGCCATGACGCCCATGGGCACCGTCACTGTCGGCACGCCCAAATGGCGGATGGCGAGGTTGCCGTTGGCGACCCACACTCCGTTGCTCCAGGCGATATCCGCCGACGCGGGATTCACATCCGCATCCGCCGGACCTACGTCGGCGACTGTCGGAAAAATCACCGCATCCAGCCCCAGGTTATCCATCCAGTCTTCAAGGTCGATGCGTCGTGTCTGTTCCAGGCCGCGCAGGCCGTCGGGCACGGTGCTGATCTTGTCCCACGGCGTGATGCCGCGCTCGGCCATGCGCACGTATTCGTCCATGCCGGCGGCCAGGTCGTCTTCGCGGTTGGGCAGGGTGCCGGGGTCGTGGGGGAAGATCTTCGGGCCGTCGACATCCGCCAGGCGGTTCAGCGCAGGGTCGCCATTGGCCCGCAGGAAATCATCGAACGCCCAGGCCGACAGTTCCCACAATTCATCGTGGAGGAATTCCTTGGACACCAGGCCTCGGGTAAACACTTTCGGTGCGCCCGGGCGATCGCCTTCGCAATTGGAGACCAGCGGGAAATCCACCTCGACCACTTCTGCGCCGGCGGCTTCAAGTGCCTTGCGCGCAGCTTCCCAGAGCTCGATCACCGAGGCCCGGGTTTTGATTGGCTGGCCAGTAGGGCCGCCGATTCCCGGGGCGTCGCTGGTGCCTGCCTCGGGGTCGGCGTTGATGTACATGCGCGGCACGCCGAAGCGTTTGCCGGCGAGTGCATCGCCGGTCGCGGCCAGGTCTGCGTAGGATTGCGGGCGTACCGAGGCGACGCCGGGGATCGGCACCCAGGGTTGCATCCGCCACAGGTCGCCGCGTGTGTCGGGGTCTTCTGCGACCACGACGTCGAGCACTTCAAGCAGGTCGGCCATGGTCCGGGCGTAAGGCACGACCACGTCCATGGTCGGGGTCAGCGGCCAGTTGCCGCGCACCGAGATCACGCCACGGGACGGGGTGTAGGCACACAGGCCATTGTTGGACGCCGGGCCGCGCCCGCTGGACCAGGTTTCTTCCGCCAGGCCAAACGCCGCGAAGCTCGCCGCAGTGGCCGTGCCGGCGCCGTTGGAGGAGCCCGAGGCGAACGGTGCGGTGAGGTAGTCGGCGTTGTACGGGCTCTCGGCCCGGCCATATACGCCGCGCTGCATGCCGCCGTTGGCCATCGGCGGCATGTTGGTCTTGCCCAGGCAAATGGCGCCTGTTGCCCGCAGTCGCTCGATGGTGAACGCATCGCGGTAGGCAACCAGGTTCGCGAAAGCCGGGCTGCCGGAAGCGGCGGTGAGGCCCTTGACCAGGTAGCTGTCTTTGGCCGTGTAGGGAATGCCGTCGAGCGGGCCCAGGGTTGTGCCGCTGGTCCGGCGTGCGTCGGATGCCCGGGCTTCCTCCAGCGCTTGCGGGTTGCGCACCACCACCGCGTTGAGCGCGGTGGCAGTCGTGGGGGCGTCGTAGGCGTCGATCCTGGCGAGGTAAGCCTCGACCAGTTCAACCGCCGTGGTCTGGCCGGATTCGAGCGCAGTGCGCAGCTGGGCAATGGAAACTTCGGTTACTTCGATCACGTGGTTATCGCCGGGTGCAGAAAAGGGGGAGGGCTTGAGTGCTGACTCAATCCAATCAGTGAAAGTAGCTTACTGATAGATTTTTCATAGCGCCAGAGAATGGCATCCCTTACTGTGGCGCCTCAATTTCCTTATCGATAACGGTGCTGTTTATGTCCGATGAAGTGCGGCTTGTCGTCATCATCAATACCCAGCCTGGCCGGGGTGCGGACCAGTTGGCGGCCTTTGCCGGGCTCGCTCCGCTGGTCCGGGCCGAAGCCGGTTGCATCCAGTACGACCTGCATCCGGTCGAGGGCAACAGCGACAGTTTTGTGTTGATCGAGACGTGGGCTTCAAAGGCGGCGCTCAAGGATCACCACGCAGCGCCGCACATGCTGGAAGCCGCGAAGCACAACCCGACATTCCGTGCGGGCCCCTCCAACGTATTGGTGCTGGAACCTGCCGTCCAGGCACGTTGACTTCAACCCGGCAGCTCAAGGGGTTATCATTGCCCCTTCATTTTTTGCTGCCCGGAAAGATTTCGATGTTGTTTACAAGGACTGTCATGGCGAGCGCACTGCTCGCCGTTCTGGCCACCCAGGCCCACGCGTCCAGCCTGGACCTGACCTACGAGGCACCTGTCCTCAGCGCTGTACCGCTCACGCCGCAGGCTGAGCCCAAGCCGCGCTTTCCGGTCAAAAGCCTTGCGCCGGTGACCGTGGAAAACAGCTGCACCGGCCGCGAGTGCACCTACGAAGGCGACATCAGCCTGCCCCGTGAGGAGCAGACTGTGCGGCGCATTTCCATCGGTATTCAATAAAGCCGGCTGGCGCCTCAGACAATCCCATACCGGGGCGCCGGCTTGCCTGTTTGCGTGGCCGCAAACAACGCACCACGCGCCGCATCATAGGTCTCCCACAACGAACCATCGGCCACCGACGGCCAGGTGATCGTCTCACCCTGATCCAGCCCGGCCAGTGCCGCGTCCACCAGGTTTTCGGTGGTCATGACCGACTCCTGTTCCAGGGCGGAAAGCGGAATGCCCGACGCGTCCCAGATCTCGGTAGCGGTGGCTGCCGGCAACACGATCTGCACCTTCACCCCGGTTTCCGCCAGTTCCGATTGCAAGCCACGGCTGAATGCCAGGACATAGCTCTTGGTGCCGCTGTACACCGAGCTGACCGGCAGCGAGTGCACGCCCAACACCGATGCCACGTTGATGATCAAACCTTCATTGCGCACCAGCATGCCCGGCAGCGCCGCGTGGGTCAGGCGGGTGAGGGCGGTGATGTTCAGGGCGATCTGGGTCGTGGAATCCTCGACCGAGGATTGAGCCAGCGGATGCAGGCGGGCCAGGCCGGCGTTATTCACCAGCACCTGGATCGCCGGGTTGCCGGCGAGCAGGCTTTCAACACGGGCCAGGTCCGCGGGGTTTACCAGGTCGGCGCCGATGGTCTGGACCTCGCGCCCGTAGGCTTGAGTGATCTTCGCCGCCAGGGCTTCGAGGCGGTCTTCACGACGGGCGACCAGGATCAAGTCGTAGCCACGGGCTGCCAATCGGTCGGCATACACGGCGCCAATACCTGAAGAAGCACCCGTGATCAGGGCAATTTTTGTGGAAGCAGGGATCGACATGAACGGCTCCAATAGATGAGTACTCAACCAATATTGTTGAGGGCTCAAGTTATAGGCTTGGCGTTTGTCCTTGTCAATGGTTTAGTACTCAATCATTCTACCGGCATGGAGGATCTGAAAATGCCAACACACAAGACTGACAAGCCTGATGCCCGTGCCGACCTTTTGAGCCTGCTGGGGGACGTGGCGTGCACCAACAACGCACTGCGCCGTGCCGCCCGGCGGCTGGGCCAACTGTATGACGAAGCGCTGGCGCCGATTGGCCTGAAGGCTACGCAGGTCGGCTTGCTGGGTGAAATCGCCCGGTGGGCGGCGGTGGATGAGCAGGCAGGGCCGACGTTGCAGGAGCTGGCCGGACGCCTGGCGATCCTGATGTCGGCGCTGACCCATGCGATGAAGCCGCTGGTGCGCGACGGGATTGTCGAGCTGCGCCCGGATGCCCTGGACAAGCGCACCAAACGCTGCGTGCTCACGCCCAAGGGCGAAGCGCTGTTCAGTGAGGCGCTGGTGTATTGGGCGGCGGCCAATAACCGGGTAGAGGAGGTGCTGGGGCATGATTCGGCCGCGCAGCTGCGGGGCATGGCAGACCATGTCGCCTCCGAAGAATTTCTGGCGGACTACAACAGCCGATCCGCGCAGGCATAAGTCAGATCCTTTGGTTATTAGACAGACGCCGTTCGCCCATCCGATGCTGGGCCCCTCTCGATCAGGGGCTTTCCATGACCACTCAACGCCAACTGAAGCTGGGCGCGTTCATGCGTCCGGTCAGCATCCACACCGGCGCCTGGCGCTATCCCGGCGCTTACCGTGACGCCAACTTCAACTTCACGCACCTCAAGCAGTTTGCCCAAACCCTGGAGAAAGCGCGTTTCGATGCGTTCTTCATGGCCGACCACCTCGCCCTGCTCAACATGCCTATCGACGCGTTGAAGCGCAGCCACACCGCCACCTCCTTCGAACCGTTCACCTTATTGTCGGCCCTGAGCCAGGCCACCGAGCACATCGGCCTGGTAGCCACGGCCTCGACCACCTACGACGAACCGTTCCACATTGCCCGGCGCTTTGCGTCCCTGGATCATTTGAGCAACGGCCGCGCCGGCTGGAATATCGTCACCACTGCCAACCCGGATGCGGCGCAGAATTTCGGTCTGGAGCAGGCCTATGCCCACGACGAGCGCTACGCCCGTGCGCGGGAGTTCTACGATGTGGTCACCGGGCTCTGGGACAGTTGGGCCGATGATGCCTTCATCCGCGATGCCGACAGCGGTGTGTACTTCGACCCCGACAAGCTGCACACCCTCAATCACCAGGGCCGCTACCTCAATGTGCGCGGCCCGCTGCACATTGCCCGCCCGGTGCAGGGCTGGCCGGTGATCGTGCAGGCCGGCGCCTCGGAGCCCGGCCGGCAATTGGCGGCAGAAACCGCCGAGGTGATCTTCGTGGCGCCCGGCACGCTCGAGGAAGGGCGTAAATTCTATGCCGATATCAAGCGCCGGATGCTGGCGGTGGGGCGGCATCCCGACCATCTGAAGATCTTGCCCGGGGCGTTTGTGGTGGTCGGCGATACGCTGGAAGATGCGCGGCGGATTCGTGCGCATCTCGACAGCCTGGTGCATTACGAAAGTGCGATTGCCTCGCTGTCGATCGCGCTGGGTACCGACGCGACGAAGTTTGATCCCGACCAATACCTCCCGGCGATTCCCCAAACCAACGCCAGCCAGAGCTCCCGCGAACGGGTACTGGCGCTGGCTGATCGCGAACAGTTGACGGTGCGCCAATTGGCCCAGCGTCTTGGCGGTTATGCAGGTCTCTCGTTTGTCGGCACCGCCCACAGTATTGCCGATGAGATGCAGCAGTGGCTGGAAGAAGAGGGCAGCGATGGCTTCAACATCATGTTCCCGTGGCTGCCGGGCGGGCTCGATGACTTTGTGGCCAGGGTGGTGCCCGAGTTGCAGGGGCGCGGGATCTTCCGGCGCGAGTACGAAGGCTCTACCCTGCGGGAAAACCTCGGACTGCCGCGTCCGGCGAACCGCTTCTTCGCCGAATGAGCGGGTATTTCTACCGTGGTTAGATCGTTTATTTCCTTCTGATTGGGGGCCATTCCCCAATCGCATATCCATCGCGCCGGTTTGGCCCTGATAGCGGAGCCGGCCGGCGTGATCACGCCAAAGCATCTGTCATCGCGGAATTATCCGCTGCCGCGCCCCGGGAAATCCCCATGCAGCGTCTATTCCTGCTGCTGGGCCAGCGTCTTGCGCCGTTGTGCGGCCTCTCTAGAATCGGCCCCAGAACTTACTCATTTCCTGTCGATTACGGAGTTTCGAAGATGATGAACGCCATGCAGATGCCAATGAACAACGCGATGCCGATGATGCCGATGATGGGCATGCCGATGATGATGGCAACCATGACCTGCAAGATGACCGAAGAGGCCATGATGTGCACCATGAAGCCGGCCGCGGGCATGGACATGGCGATGTTCAAGAATAACGCCGAAATGATGGCGATGATGATGAACTGCGGCATGCCGATGATGATGCAGTGCGCCAACATGTCGATGATGTGCATGTCTGAAGACGGCATGGCGATGATGAACAGCATGTCGACCATGAACATGCCGATGATGATGCCGATGGGCATGCCTATGCCGATGATGAAGTGCGTCATGGAATGCAAGATGGAAGCCGACTGCATGACCTGCAAGATGATGCCGATGCCTGGCATGAGCATGGACATGATGAACAACTGCTGCATGCTGATGATGAAGATGATGAACGACTGCGCCATGCCGATGATGATGAGCTGCAACGGCATGCCGATGATGTGCTGCACCTGCTGATTGGTTTGGCGTGAAATCAAAAAGCCCCGGCGTGTGCCGGGGCTTTTTGCGTTTCAGTCCAGGCGTTCCGGGTAGGTGATCACCAGGAACGCCACCGCCTCACTGTCTGCGGGGTTGCGGTAGCGGTGGGGCTGGTCGGCGTAGAACAGGATCGAATCACCGGTGGACAGCAGGTAGCGTTCCTCGTTGACGCTGACTTCCAGCACGCCCTGGGCCACCACCAGGTTTTCCTGGATGCCGGGCCCGTGACCTTCTGAAATCTCCTCGCCGAGGGCCTTCAGGCGTATCTCGTAGAACTCCGACTGGCGCGCCATATCGTAGGGAAACAGCGCCCGGCTGATGAAGCTGCCATCGGCACTCACCAGGCGTTTGCTTTGTTGCGCCGGCAGCAGCTCAACCCCTTCGAACGCTCGATTTTCCAGGAACGCCGCCACCGACACTTTCAAGCCTTTGGCGATCTTGCACAGCACCTTGATCGACGGCACGCTGCGCCCGGACTCGATCTGCGCAAGCATCGCCCGGCTTACGCCGCAGTTGCGCGCCAGGGCATCCAGCGACAGGTAGCGTTTACTGCGCAGGCGCTGCAGGTTCTGCGCGACGCACTGGCCGATGGCGTCATCGTCGCCGCTGTTACAGTCCTTGGGTTTGGTGGGGAGGTCGGGCACTTCGGGTATCGCGTGCAGGAAATTCATCGCCTCACGCCCGGCGGGTATCGCTGGACGTGGTGACGTGTGCGGTAAACAGCGCGACCCCGGCCCGTGCCGCATACATCGCCCACATCAGTTCAGCCGCTGCGCGAGCCTGGCGGCGTTTGCGGTGGAGGGTGAAATCGATGACGGTGGCGGATGTTTGCATGACGTAAATCTCTGGGGACTCAATGGCTCTACAGTAATCGGTGCCGCTTATTTCCATAAATACTGAGTTTGCATTTGGTAATTCTATTTTGGACTTAACACCAATGGGGGCCTGTGCGTTCATCAATGGTGACCCGCCGCGCTTCACGGGCTTCCCACCACAGACCTTGTGCCGGACCGAGCCCGTCGCAAAAACGAATTCCAAGGATTTACCCCCATGCCCCCCGCGTTTCCGTTCACCTCCCGAAAAGCCTGGCCCTTGCTGGGCTTTGGCGCCGCCCTGAGCTTCAGCCCGGTTTCCCAGGCTGACGACACATTGCAACTGGCACCCGTCGAAGTCAGCAGCGCCGAACTCAGCGCCGACGAACTGGCCGAGGTCCAGCTCAAGAGCGTGCCCGGCGCTACCAACTACATCGACATGGGCAGCGTCGATCAGGGGCGGGTGAGCACCAACGAGGACGTATTCAAGTACCAGGCCGGTGTTTATGCCAAGGCGGCAAACAACGAAGGGGTGAAGCTTTCGATCCGTGGCTCGGGTATCAACCGGGGCCCAGGCGCCCACGCTTCCGGCCTGTATGAAACCTTCGACGGCCTGCCACTGACCGGCCCGGGTGGCACGCCCTACGAACTCAAGGACCCGTTGTGGCTCAGCCGCGTTGAAGTGCTGCGTGGCGCCAACGGTTTTGACCAGGGCGCATTGGCCCTGGGTGGGGCAGTCAATTACGTGACCCACACCGGCTACGACGCGCCCAGGCTGCAAGTACGCTACGAAGCCGGCAGCCATGGCTACGGCCAGCGGGAGATCAGTTCGGGCCAGGTGCTGGGGGATGCCGACTACTACATCAGCCTCACCGACTCGCAATACGACGGTTTCCAGGACCACAGCGCCGGCAGCGGCAAGGGCATCGCGGCCAACTTCGGCTACCGCTTCAACCCCGACCTGGAAACCCGCTTCTACTTTCGCTACCGCGAAACTGACAACGATTCCCCCGGCAAACTGACCCGCGACCAGATCAGCCACGACCCGCGCGCCGCCGCCAGCCTCAACGTGGCGCGAGACTCGAAACGCACGCAACCGGGCTCGACCTGGATCGCCAACAAAACCACCCTGCACCTGGACGACAACGCCCGGGTCGAGGTCGGGCTGGCGTATCACGATTATCCGATGGACCTGCGCGAGGGCACCAATCGTCTCAAGGTTGCCTACACCGACGTCAGCGGCACCCTGAATTACATCCGCCAGGACACATTGTTCGGGCGTGACAGCAAGACCACCCTCGGCCTGCGCACCACCCAGGCGATGCCGAACAACGGCGGCTCGGAGTTCGTGCGGATCCCCACCGGCAATACGGCGGGCTACGCGCCCGGCACCAGGACCCGCGACTACAGCTACCTGGGTTCGGACAGCGTGCTGCATATCGGCAATGACCTGGAACTGCTGTCGGACCTGTGGCTGACCACCGGGCTGGCGGCGATCTACACCCGTCGTGAAACCGAAGTCAGCTACCCGCAGACCCACACACCCGTCAGCCAGCACGATTGGGATTACGCACCAAGGGTTGGCCTGCGCTACGACTTCAGCCCCCAATTGCAGGTGTACGGCAACCTGAGTCGCTCGGTGGAACCGCCCCATGCGTGGTCGATGATCTGGGGCTCCAACAAGTACTTCCCCGTGGGCAGCGGCCCGGCCAGCGGTTTGCAGCGTGAAGGGGTGAAGCTGAAAAACCAGACCGCCACCACCCTGGAAGTCGGCGGTCGCGGTGAAGCGTGGTTCGGTCAGTGGGACCTGGCGCTGTACCGCTCCGAGGTGCGCCACGAACTGCTCAGCGTCGAAACCCAGGCCGCGACGTCCACCACGTCCGCAATAATCGCCGAATCCAACGCCAGCCCAACCGTGCACCAAGGCCTGGAGCTGAGCCTGATCAGCCCGCTGTGGGACGGTGGCCGCACGGGCCAGCTCGCCCTGCGCCAGGCCTACACCTACAGCGACTTCCACTACCGCAACGACGACCGCTTCGGCGACAACACCTTGCCCGGCATCCCCAGGCACTACTACCAGGCGCAATTGCGCTACAGCCACCCGAGCGGTTTCTACACCAGCCTCAATGGCGAACATTCATCGCGGGTCGCGGTGGACTACGCCAACTCCTACTACGCGGCGGCCTACACACTGCTCGGCGCGACGCTCGGGTACGACGCGCCGAAGCACGACTGGCAAGCCTGGGTCGACCTGCGCAACCTGACCAACCGGCGTTACGCGAACACGGTCACGCCGGGTTATGACGACAAGGGGCTGGACGTGGCGCGGTCGACGCCGGGGGATGGCATGGGGGTTTACACCGGGGTTTCCTGGAACTGGCGTTAATCCGTAAAGTGTTTGATGTTGGCAGTGGGTGATTGCGGGCAAAGCGTACGTTCAGCGAACGAAGGCTGCATGCACCAGGCGCTGCAGCTGCGTTCGCTCCCACAGGCTCATCAGATCGAGCGGATTGGTGCCGTAACGTTGCCAGGTGTCCAGTGAACCTTGCCTGTTATCCGGTGCAATACAGCGCAGGCAGCACTCCAGAGCCGTCCCGCAGGTTGACAGCGTGACCTGCCAGCCGTCGATGTCGACAACCATTTGCTCGTCGCTGGAGCTGACGGGTTTCAGCGTTCGAACCTCTAATGCCACGTCCTTGAGCAGTTGATAGGCCTCGCGGGTGGAGACCGTGTTGGCGAAGGTTGTCATGCGTGATGTCCTTGTATGAGTCGCAGAAGTGTCGCGTGCGCACTGGTCGCTTTCAAGGTGGGCACAGCAAGTCGCAGATTCGTTGCAAGCCATCACTCCATCCTTGCTCCCCCTTCGTTTTACTGTCATCGTTCGCGCAATTGGTAATCTTTCTTGTTTGAGAAATTTTTGCGCATGCATGACTTTCCTGTAGCTGATGGTGATATAGCCCGTCGCCAGCAGACCATCACCACCCTCTACAGCGACCATCATTCCTGGTTGCACGGTTGGCTGCGCAAGAAACTCGGCTGCTCGCAACATGCCGCCGACCTGGCCCACGACGCGTTTATCCGCATCCTGCTGCTGGCCGACCCCCATACCATCAAGGAACCCCGCGCCTTCCTGGCCACCACGGCGGGGCGCTTGATGATCGATGGCGCGCGTCGGCGGCGCATCGAAAAGGCCTACATGGAAGCCCTGGCGATCCAGAGCGAAGATGCCGGCATGCCGGACCCGGCGGCGATTCATGTGGCACTGCAGGCCCTGGAACGCATTGCCGAAATGCTCATCGGCCTGCCCGCCAAGGCCCGCGAGGCATTCCTGCTCAGTCGCCTCGACGGGCTGACCTACAGCGAAATCGCCGAACAACTGCAGGTGTCTTCCAGCACCGTGAAGAACTACATCTCCAGTGCGTTGGTGCATTGCTATCACACCCTGCACGGGGCGGACCCGCTGTCGTGAGTTCCGAGCAGATCATCAGTGAAGCCGCCCGCTGGCTGACGTTGTTGCACGACGACCACGTGACCGAGGCCGACCGCGCGGCCTTCGAGAAATGGTGCCAGGCCGATCCACGGCATGCCGTCGCCATCGAGCGCATGCGCAGCCTGTGGGGCAGCCTCGACGAGTTGCCCGCTGCCCCGGCGCGCATGGCCCTGAACCGTGCATTTGCCCCACAGAAAACAAGGTTCGCCGCCCGTAGCACCCAGGCCGTCGCGCTGTTGGGTGTGTTGCTGTGCGGCTGGGCCGGGATTGAGCGCCTGCCGGTGTGGATGGCCGACCAACGCACCAGCGTGGGCGAACGGCGCCAGGTGGCACTGACCGACGGCAGCCAGGTGCAGCTCAACAGCAACTCGGCACTGGACGTGAAGTTTGACGGCCACCAACGGGTGATCGAACTGTTGCAGGGCGAGATGTGGGTCGAGGTGGCCAAGGACGCGCAACGGCCGTTCGTGGTGCACACCGACCAGGGCACGGCCACGGCGTTGGGCACGCGGTTCCTGGTGCGCAAGGCCGAGGATGGCGCGACCGTGGTCACCGTGATCGAGTCCACCGTGGCCGTCAAAGGCACCGTTGCGGGCGACGTGAAAGTGCCGGCGGGGCAGAAGTCCACGCTCCAGGACGGCCGTGCCGGCACCCCACAACCCATCGGCAACGCCGACCCGGACGCCTGGACCCGTGGTTTGCTCAAGGTCGACGACCAACCCCTGAGCGAGGTCCTGCAAACCCTCGCCGGTTACCGCCATGGGCTGGTGCGCTTTGATCCGCAGGCGCTGCAAGGGATGCGCGTGTCCGGGGTATTCAAGCTCGACGACACCGGCGCGGCCCTGGCGTCACTGGCGGATAACCTGCCGATCAAGGTCGAGTACTTCACCGATTTGGTGGTGGTGATCAAGCCGCTGTAAAAAGTCTGAATAAAAACTGCTCTCATTCATACCCGATTTTCCGACATGGCCGTCATGACTAATAGAACCCCCATTTCCCAGGACTTCTCATGTCGCGCCTTGCTCGTCCTTTACAGCCATTGACCCTTTCAGTGGCGATGGCGTTTGCCGCCGTACCCCTGCTGACCGTTCAAGCGTCCTACGCGGCTGAAAGCGCTGCGTTCTCCATTCCCGCCGGTGACCTGAGCCAGGCCCTCAACAGCCTCGCCGAACAGGCGGGCCTGGTATTGGCCTTTGATTCGAGCCTGACCCGTGGCAAACACAGCAATGGCCTGAACGGGCAATACAATACCGACGCCGCCCTGGCCCAAGTGTTGGCCGGCAGCGGCCTGCAAGCCCTGAAGATCGCCGACGACCGCTACCGTCTCGAAGCCATCCCGCACACCGATGGCGCCATGGAGTTGCAGGCCACCACCATCAGCGGCGCGTACCAGTCGGAAAGCCCCACCGGCCCGGTGTCTGGCTACGTGGCCACCCGCAGCCTGTCGGGCACCAAGACCGACACCGCACTGATCGAAACCCCGCAGTCGATCTCAGTGGTCACCAAAGACCAGATGCGCGCGCAGAACGCCGAGAGCCTCAACCAGATCCTGCGCTACAGCGCTGCCGTGATCCCGGAAACCCGTGGCTCCACCGCCTCGCGCCTCGACCAGTTGACCATCCGTGGCTTTGCCCCGGCGACCTACCTCGACGGCCTGCGCATGCCGTCGAGCCGGGATGCCTTGCCGCAAAAAGACGCCTTCGACCTGGAGCGCGTCGAAGTGCTGCGCGGGCCGGCGTCGGTGCTGTACGGGCAGGGCACCCCCAGCGGGGTGATCAACATGGTCAGCAAACGCCCGCTGGACACACCGTTCCATGAAGTCGGCGTCGAGTACGGGACCTTCAACAAGAAGCGCACGACCTTTGACTTGAGTGGCCCGCTGGACGATCAAGGCGTGTATTCCTACCGCGTTGCCGGCCTGTTCGACGATGCCGACGGGCAGATCGAGCACACCGAAACCCGTCGCCAGTCCCTGTCCAGCGCCTTCACCTGGCGACCGGACGAGAATACCTCGCTGACCTTGCTCGGGCACTTCCAGAAGGACCCCAAGGGCGCGTCCTACGGCTCGATGCCAGCCTGGGGCTCGGTGCTGCACAGCCCGACGGGGCGCAAGATCGACGTGGATTTCTACGACGGCGA
This sequence comes from Pseudomonas sp. G5001, assembly GCF_013385475.1. Classification (NCBI taxonomy): domain Bacteria; kingdom Pseudomonadati; phylum Pseudomonadota; class Gammaproteobacteria; order Pseudomonadales; family Pseudomonadaceae; genus Pseudomonas; species Pseudomonas sp. G5001. The sequence goes on along the minus strand of NZ_JACAPZ010000016.1, from coordinate 112,142 downwards.
GAAAAACTTCGAGAAGAGCGACCGCGAGTATTACTCCATCGGCTACGCCTTCGAACATCACTTCAACGATGTCTGGACCTTGCGCCAGAATGCGCGCTACCTGCGCAGCGAAGGGCAATACCGCAGCCTCTACAGCAACTACCTGGAGAGCGATTACCGCACCATCCGCCGCTCGACCATCGCCAGCGACGTGAACATCGACGCCTATGCCCTCGACAACCAGTTGCAGGCCAAATTCGACACCGGGCCGTTGCAGCACACCGTGCTGATGGGCGCCGACTACCAGAACACCAGCACCGACACCAAGTCGGGCAGCGGCGTGTACACGGCAGGGCCTACGCTGGATATTTTCGACCCGGTCTACGGCGCGGCCGTGCCGGTGCCGGCGTACACCAGCGACGCCACCTCGCGCAGCGAGCAAACGGGGGTGTACCTGCAAGAGCAGATGAAGTGGGACAAATGGGTGCTGTTGATGGGCGGGCGTTATGACTGGGCCAGCACCGACAACAGTACCCTGGCGATGACCACCCAGAAAAAGACCAAGTCGTCCCAGGACAGCAAGGCCTTCACCGGCCGCCTGGGCCTGGTCTACCTGTTCGATAACGGCCTGGCGCCGTATGTCAGCTACTCGGAATCCTTCCAGCCGCAATCCGGCACGGGCTACGGCGGTTCGACGTTCCAGCCGACCGAGGGCAAGCAGACGGAAATCGGCATCAAGTACCAGCCGCCGGGCAGCAACAGCTTCATCACGGCTGCCATTTTCGACCTGCGCCAGACCAACGTACCGACGCTGGACCCGGACGCTTCCCACCTGTGCAACGGCTCGCGCTGCCAGATTCAGGACGGTGAAGTGCAATCCCGCGGGTTTGAACTGGAAGGCAAGGCCAGCCTGAACGACAACCTGGATATCACTGCGGCCTATGCCTACCTGGATAACCGCATCAGCAAATCCAACAACACCGTGCGTTATGCGCCCATCAGCGACATCGGTGTCGGCCCGGCCATTGCGGCCGAAGGCACCACCACCTACGCGGTGCCGCGTCATACCGCGTCGGCCTGGGCGGATTACACCCTGCACGACGGCACGCTGAAGGGCTTCGGCGTGGGGGCCGGTGCGCGCTATGTCGGTTCTTCCTGGGGCGATACCGCCAACACCCTGAAGGTGCCGGGCTACACCTTGTTCGATGCAGCGGTGCACTACGACATCCCGCACATCAATCGTCAGGGTGACAACCTGCGCCTGGCAGTGAACGCCACCAACCTGGCGAATAAAGAGTACGTCGCGTCCTGCTATTCCTACTCGTGGTGCTGGTATGGCTCACAGCGTACCGTGCAGGCCAGTGCGACCTATCAGTGGTAAACACCCATTTACTGTAGGAGCGAGCTTGCTCGCGAAGAACCTGAGAGCAGCGCGCTAAGCCAGACACGCTGCGTTATCGTTAACGATTTTCGCGAGCAAGCTCGCTCCTACAGTGATCGTCAGTATTTTATGGGAGGTGGCCTTTTAACATCGCCGCCCACTCTTTATCATCCGCCCCCAGCAACTCCGGCCATGGAGACGCTCCATTCACTAAGGAAGTCGTAATGCACATTGGAAAAATGCTGGGGTTGGCCCTGATCACGTTGTCGATGGGCGGCTGCGCCAGCTTCACGAAAGACGAAGTGGCACCCGTCACGCTGCCATCGAAGGCCAGCTACGCCAACAAACCGAACGTCTACGTAGACTTCAAGTTCTACCAGGGCGAGCCGACAAATGCCGCCGCGGCCGAAGTCCCACAAGCGCGTGAGATGCTCAAGCCACAGCTGCAGAAAGTCCTGACTGACTCCGGCCTGTTTGGTCGCGTGACCCTGGATGAGTTCCAGAAGCAGCCAGGCGATTACAGCCTGCGCCTGAAGGTCTACAACCATCCACCGGGTGGCGGCCAACTGGTACTGGCCTTTATCAGCGGCTTTACCTTCACCATCATTCCGGCGCTGGGGACTGATCAGTACACCATGAAGCTGGAATCGGTGGACGCACAAGGCCAGGCACTGAGCACCGGCTCCAACCACGACTCGATCAATACCTGGATGGGCATCTGGTTCATCCCGTTGATGGCCAATACGCCGAAAGACGCGGTGACCGATACCTTCACCCGCCAGGTCAATGCCCTGCTCAAGCAAATGGTCGACGGTAATAACCTGAAGTATTCGGCGCTGGATGCCGGCGTGCCACGGGCGTGACACGTAACTGAACGTTTGAAACAGCTGCGAGGGCAGGGTGGCCGATCCTCGCAGCCCAGGCCTTACTTAAGCGCCTTGATGAACAACGGGTCGCTGTACAGCGACTTGAGCAAATCCCGCACCATCGGGTTGTAGGCGTTGGCGGCATTCGGGATCGCAATGAACCCGAAGAACGAACTGGGCCAGGTGTGATTCACTTCCTTGGTCGCGTCGTACACCACGTCATTGCCCTTGAGCAGGGTAAACCGCGCGGCCAGGGTGCCGTTGCCGGAGCCCATGCCTGCCGACAGCGAATTCTTCACCACCAGCACTTGCAGATGACGTTCTGCTTGCGGGTTCAGCAGGCCTGCCAGTTGCAGTTCCTGGGTGATTGCAGCCTGGATATGCGCCGGGATGCTGCCACTGGGCGAGCGGATCGGGTTGGCACGTACAGACAACGAGCCTTCGCCCGACGCGGCCGTCACCTGGGCATTGCTGACGGGTTGCAGCGGCGCTGCCTGCTTGAGGACCTGGACGTTATCGAAGTTCGGCTCGTATTGCGTCATGGTGACGCCGCAGCCTTGCAACAGCAGCGCGAGCAATGGGGTCAACAGTAGAAGCTTTTTCACGGCGTTTCCTTGCGTGAGTGTGGGAGAGCGCCGCGATTATCGTCAGGCAATGGGCCATCGGCAACCAATAGTGGCAAAATGCCTGAATGGCAACGCTGTTACTCGGTTCGGTTTCAGGTCGGAAAATTCACCGATAAGGCAATTTGCTGGCCCCTTTGTAACAAAATCCTCGCCAAAATCACTTTTATTTTCAGGTGGTTAGGCGGGATGCAAATGCGCAATGTTGGAATCATGCTGATCGCCTGTTCCCTGGCGGGTGGGGCGGTTTCGGTTGAGGCACGGGAGCTGCGGGACAACGACAAGTACATGTGCAGTTGGGGGGCTGGCACCGCCGCCCGGGCCCAGGAATTGAAGCTGTCGGGCGTCTCGCTGTACGCCGCGCGGCAGAAGCTGAAGACCTACCAGTTCAAGAAACCCTGGATGCACATGATGGCCATGGGCATCACCGAACAGACCTACGACAGCCGTTCGCGGGTCAAGCCCGAGGTGATTCGCCAGAGTTTTTATCAGGACTGTTTGCGCTACAAGCTGGCGCGTAAATAACCCTTATTTATCCAGCAGCAATTGGAGCCTTGAGAACGACTGGTCGTAGTTGGGCTCCCACGGAAAGCGCCCTTGTTTGTCCGGCCAGACCATTTGCAACGCAGGGAAATCAGCTTTGATCGAGGCGTAGAACCAGCCGGCATAACCGAGGTACTCGCGGTAGTGCCTGCGGTCTACAGGAATGAAGGCGATGCGCATGCCTTCGGCAATATCGTCATAGGGCTTGTAGGTTTCATAGGCGGCTTTTGCACCGGCAAAGCGGATCGCGGCGATGTTCAGCAACTGCTGGGCAATCTGCGGGGGCAGCCCGAATACGATGATTTCCGGTTGGCCGAAGTTGGCGTAGAACCCCAGGGAGTAGGCGAACGAAGGCTCACCGTCTTCAGCCCGCACATGCACATGGTGCCAGCCGATCTTCTTGATATCCGCCAACACCTTCTCGTCATATTCCGAATCTGCCTTGGGCAACTGGAATCCCGGAAGCGGGGCCTTGGCTGAAGTGTTCATCGAGAACAATGAGGCGGCGAAGAGGGCGACGGCGCGAATGATGTTCATCAGAGTCCTTTCTGCGGGATCAGGGGTTGAAAGCGCGATGAGGCTAGCAGTGTTGGGTTCGCTCGGCAAAGTGACCGATGCACCGCCCAGTACAAAATCTGCGTAAGCCTGTCCAACTTCGCCCCGGAGCCCGTCCGCATACTGGCCCCAGGTAATCGAAGAGGCACATGCCATGACCCGCTACGTCATCACCCCCAACGAAACCCCGTCCCTTGCCATCCTCGGCGACGACGCCCGCTTCCCGCTGCGCCGGGTGTTCTGTGTCGGGCGCAACTACAGCGAACATGCCCGCGAAATGGGCCACGACCCCGACCGCGAGCCGCCGTTCTTTTTCATGAAACCGGCGGATGCCGTGGTGCCTGCCGAGGGCGTGATCGCCTATCCGCCATTGACCGCCGACCTGCACCATGAAGTCGAGTTGGTGGTGGCCATCGGCAAGGGCGGCGTGGACATCGCCCCGGAAGATGCGTTTGCGCATATCTGGGGTTACGGTTTGGGCATCGACCTGACCCGCCGCGACCTCCAGGCCCAGGCGAAAAAGCTGTCGCGGCCGTGGGAATGGGCCAAGGCCTTCGATGAATCGGCACCCTGCACCCCGTTGCAGCCGGTGAGTGCCGTCGGCCATCCGGTCAGCGGGCGTATCTGGCTCAAGGTCAATGGCGAGCAACGCCAAGTGGGCGATCTGGCAGACCAGATCTGGTCGGTCAGCGAGGTGATCAGCCACGCGTCCAAATCGGTGGCATTGAAGGCCGGCGACCTGATCTTCACCGGCACCCCGGCGGGCGTCGGCGCCTTGCAACCGGGCGATGTGGTGACCGCCGGGATCGACGGCCTGGCGGAGCTGAGCTTCACCCTCGGCCAGGGTTGACGCTACAGTGGTGCCCAGGCCCTCCGAGAAGTACGTATGCCCGGCACCAGCATCACCACCTATGGCATGGAACAACGCAGCGACCGCTCTGACTTCTACATCCGCGACAAGCGGGGCAGGGCGGCGCTGACCAGTCCCCATCGCCACGAATACTTCCAGATCCAGATCAACCTGGGTGGCGACACCGTGCAGCACATCGGCGGTGCGGTGCGCCCGTTCCCGAAAAAGGCCCTGGCCTTTATCCTGCCCCATCGCCTGCACGTGATTCCCCATCCCGACGACGGCGACTTCATGCTGATCAATTTCAGCCAGGGTTTTTTCCTGCCGCAACTGACCTGCGACCCGCTGGACCTGGAAGACATCCCCATCGGCCAGGCGCCGGAGCTGTCGCCGTTCCGCTTCCAGGAGCAGTTGGACTTCATCCTCGACGACGCGGCCTTCGAAGAAGTCAAAACCTGGCTGGAACACATGCGCACCCTGGACGCCCACCGCAGCTTCGGCGCCCGGGAGCGGCTCAAGGGTTACCTGTTCCAGTTGATCGGGCTGGTGTGCCAACAGTACGCCGAACCGCTCCAGGCGTTCGCCGCCAACAACGCCACCCGGCGTGGGCGCAAGGATGCCCTGGCCCGGGTGCAAGGCTACATCCGCGAGCATTTGCACGAGCCGTCGCTGAACCTGACGGATGCAGCGGCGGCGGCGTTCCTGTCGCCCAACTACCTGACCCACCTGTTGCGCAAGGAAACCGGCAAACCCTTCTCCCAGTTGGTGCTCGACCGGCGCATGCAACTGGCGCGCACGCTGCTGCTCAACAGCCCGCAGATGATCGGCGCGATTGCGCACCGTTGCGGGTTTACCGACGAGGCGTATTTTTCCCGGTGTTTCCGCAAGGCCCACGGGCTGGCGCCGGGGCAGTTCAGGCGGCGTGAGCAGGATTAACGCGCAATCCGGCTGACTGTTTTACAAATCCACCACAACCGATGTGTTTCAATTTACATACAATTGAGCGTCTCATCGGGAGGCGGTGCACATGGGTTCGGTTATACGGTTGGCAACTCCGGGCGATATCAATGCCATTTTCGACATTCGCACCGCTGTGGTGCAGAACCACTTAAGCCGCGAGCAGATGGCTGAGCTGGGCATTACCCCGCAAGTCGTCGCCGACAGCATGCGCGAGGCGCCTTGCGTATGGCTTGCCGAACTGGACGGCAGGCCTGTCGCGTTTGCAATGGTTGATCTTGCCGAAGGCGAGGTGTTCGCCCTGTTTGTATTGCCGTCTCACGAGAACCTTGGGTTGGGCCGCCAATTGATGGCAGTGGCCGAGGCCGCGCTGTTCGAGCACCACGACACGCTCTTCCTGATCACGGATGGGCGGGATCAGATCCGTGCCAACGGTTTTTACCAGCGGCTTGGCTGGGCAGTGGTCGACACGGCCGAGGGCGACGATGTTCGCTATCAGAAACACAAGGTGCAATGAGTGTATGAGTGAGCTGGAACCCCCTCAATCCAATGCCTTGCGCTATTTTGGCGTCGGCGTTCTATGTGTCGCGGTGTTGTTGGGGACTTATTTCGTTCGGCTCAATGCCCAGGTCGACCGGCAGCGGGAAGAGGCGGCGGAGCGCCTGGCGTTATGCCGCCAGGCGGCGAGTGTTTCGCGCGCCACGCCCCAGGACGAACTTGTGTTGGTGGATCCGTGCAAACACCTGTATCAGCACTATTTGAAGAAGCCCACGCACTTTTAATCAATAACCTTATTTTTATCGCGGAATTAAACAGCGAAGTTTGTTTAACGATGCACTGTTATTGCACCAAAAAGTGGCATTTCCAATAATCGGATCCATTAAAAAAGTGTGGTTATTGAATGACTTAGCGCTGTTTTAATCCGACGAAAGGTTGAAAATTATCTTGTTACAAGTTTTCCCGCTGGGTAATATAGCCGGGCGTTCACCTCCCACGGTTTATGCATTTTTAAATCCCAAGTTTCCATCAGCTACTTGGGATTTTTTTTGCCCGCGATTCGGCTTTTGTGTCAATCCGCCACGTTGGCAAACTCTGCACGCATCCGGCCATTGCGCTTGGCCTGGTACAGCAACTTGTCGACGGCTTCGACAAAGGCCAGCGCCGCGCCGCCCGGCGTTACCGTGCAAGTGCCTACGCCCAGGCTCAGTGTCAGCAGGTCCGACACCGCCGAGTGCTCATGCGCGATCTGCTGCTGGCGGATCAAGTGCAGGCAGCGTTCGGCCACGCGCCGTGCCGACTCGGCATCGGTTTCCGGCAGCAGCCACACAAATTCCTCACCGCCGATGCGCGCAATGAAGTCCCGTGGCCGGTTGGCCGCTTGCGACAGCGTGCGTGCCACCTGGCGCAGGCATTCGTCGCCCTTGATATGCCCATAGAGGTCGTTGTACTGCTTGAAATAGTCGATATCCAACAGGATCAACGTCAGCGGCAACTGGCTGCGCTGGGCGCTGGTCCATTCCCGCGCCAGCACGGTGTCGAACATGCGCCGGTTGGCGATGCCGGTGAGGCCGTCCTGGAACGAATACTCCTCCAGCTGCTTCTGCAGGCGAATCAGGTGTTCTTCGGTCTTCTTGCGCTCGCTGATGTCGAACATGAAGCCGATCAGCGCCTGCACCTCGCCGTCCTTGCGCTCCACGTGCACCACGTCGCGAATCCACACGTACTCACCGCTGGCGGTCAGCGCCCGGTAATCGGCTTCATGATCGACCCCGGCGCGGGACTGCGAGACGCAGAAGTTGACTACGTATTCGCGGTCATCCGGGTGCATGCGTTCCACCCAGTCGTCCACGGTGGCCCAGCTCTGTGGCGTCCAGCCCAGCAGCGCCTCGATTTGCGGGCCGATGTAGCTGAAGGTCATGGTCGGCCAGTCGATGCGCCAGGGGATGGCCTTGGTCGATTCCAGCAACGTCTTGTACACAGCACTGTCGGGTTCGATCAAAGGTTCGATACTCATGCGGGGTGCTCTCGGTGTCGGAAAAAACCAGAGCATCTGGCCATCATCGCCAGGAAGCAAGCCCTTCGCGTGGCATCGGATAAGAGGGGGGCTGTGTGGTTTTTCTGGCGTCAGCCGGCCAGCGGTTTTAGCCGAAATGCGCACCAAGTATCACTTTTGAATTAATTCCCGGGCAGTTTGAAAAAGCTCATCTACCCTAGACGGATCACGTGCTCCGAGCCCCGTACAGGGAAGGGTGCCCGCATGATTTCGATCGCCGAGTTTCGCCACATCATGGAGTCGGGCTTCCTGCCCCTCGCCTGTGACTGCTCATTGAACAGCGACGGTTCGCTGCGCATCAACATCTTCGACCCGGCCTCCGGGCGCGTCGACCTGCTGCTGCCCCGTGTGTCGCCCCAGGGTCTGGACAGCATCCGTTCCATCTCAAACCTGATTGGCGAACTGCGCACCGAGATCAAGGCCGGGCGCAGGGGGTTTGCAGCGGTCAGTTAGCGGATCAGGAGATCGCTTGTGCCGTCGGGGTAGTCACTACCCCGTAACCGCGCCAGCAGCAATGCTCGCGGTGCCCCGGCAGGAACACGCAGCCGCCAAGGTTCATGAGCAGGACGGCGGCAACCAGCAGTGAAATTCGACGAGACATGGTGATTTCCTCAAGGTGATGGGCGTCGCCAACCAACAGAACGCGCCTGTCGATTACCAACGGTTAACCCTTGAACGCGGCCACATGGATAATTCCGTCGCGGCCTTTCAACAATTTCATCAACTCCCCGCAAACCCTGGGCAATACTGGCCCTGCCTGCCGTCCTGAGCGGTCGCGATAAAAAGTTCTTTTTGTTGCGACGGATTTTCGGACACCTGCCGTTCAACCCTACAACTGCGATCACTGGCGATCGCCGATGAAGGAGTTGTCATGAGACTTGCACGACCGCTGGCCAAATTACGTTATGCCCTGTTGATCCCGCTGGCACTGGCCGCCCTGGTCAGCACGCCGACGTTTGCCCAGACCGAAGTGATCATCCGCGAAGCGCCACCGCCGATGCGCGTCGAGGCCGTTCCCGTCGAACGCCCTGGCTATGTGTGGGATCGCGGGCACTGGCGCTACGAAGGGCGCGGTTATGCCTGGGTACCGGGCCACTGGCAGCCGGTGATGCGCAACGCCCGTTGGGAACCTGGCCACTGGGAATCGCGCGGCCCCAACTGGTACTGGAGAGAAGGGCACTGGATCCGCTGAGCATTCCGTCAACCTGACCCTTAGCCACCGGACCGAGACTTGCCCTATTGAAAGACACTGATCCGGACGTTGAGCTGTTGGCCCGCATCGGTAACAACGAACCGGCGGCCATCAACGAAATGGTGACGCGCAAACTGCCGCGTTTGCTCGCGCTCGCCAGTCGGATCCTCGGGGATGCCGACGAGGCCAGGGACGTGGCCCAGGAAAGCTTTCTGCGTATCTGGCGCCAGGCTGCAAGCTGGCGCAGTGGCGAAGCGCGTTTCGACACCTGGCTGCACCGCGTGGCACTCAACCTGTGCCACGACCATTTGCGTCGGCGCAAGGAGCGCCCGTTGCGCGATGAGGAGGCGATGAGCGAGGTGGTCGACACAGCGCCTGCGCCCGATGAACAGCTGGAAGCGGCCGCCCGCAGTGAGCACATGGCGGCGGCGTTAGCGTCGCTGCCTGATCGCCAGCGTGAGGCGATTGTGTTGCAGTATTACCAAGAGCTGTCGAATATCGACGCCGCGGCGCTGATGAACATCAGCGTCGAGGCACTGGAGAGCTTGCTGTCACGGGCCCGGCGCAACCTGCGCAGTTACCTTGACGACACACCCGGGCCCGCCCGCCCAGGAAGGGGAAAACCATGACGCCTGAACGATTTGCCCAATTGGCCGAGGCTTACGGCGGCCACTTGCACCGTTGGCCGCGCGCCGAACAGGCCGAGGCCCAGGCCCTGCTGGACGCAGGCGATGCCAGCCTCCTTGAGGTGCTGCATCAGGCGCGATGGCTCGACGGCCAGCTGGACGGCTATCAACTGGCACCCGTCGACCCGGCGCTGGCGCGGCAGATTCGCCAATCGTTTCCCCAGCGCCAGTCCTTCTGGGCGCGCTACGCCGGCTGGCTGTCGCCGGCCGGTTTTGTTGGCGTGGGCATCGCCGGGGTCGCCGCCGGAATCCTGGTGGCATCGTTGAGCGTGCCGTTGCCCATGCTTGGCCCTGAAGTACTGCCGAGTGTCTTCGACCAGGGCGACGCCGAAGTCGTCTTCACCGTCAACGCCGAGGAAAGCGAGCAATGACCCCGTCACCCAAGTACCTGAAGCCGCTGCTGGTTGTGTCGGTGTTGTTCAACGTGTTTTTGATCGGCGGGGTCGGCGGAGGCTTGTACCACTGGTTGGCGAACACCAAGCCCGCCGAGGCGGTGGTGAACCAGCATGGCCTGCGCCAGGCGATGGTCAAGCTGCCGCCGGAACGGCGCAAGGAACTGCGCCAGTTGTTGCGCCAGAACCGCGCCGACAGCCAGCCGCTGGTGCTGGCCGGGCGTGAGGCGCGGCTGGACGTGATCAAGCAACTGGAGGCGCCGACTCTCGACCGTGAGGCGTTGGTGACGGATTTGGGCAAGGCCCGGGAGGCGGACATGGCGCTCAGGGCGCTGGTGGACAACACCCTGGCGCAGTTCGCCAGCACCTTGCCCCGGGATGAGCGCCAGCGGTTGGTGGAGGCGTTGTATATGAAGGGGCAGGCGAAGGGCAAGGTCGCCAAGAGCCACTGATGATGATCGTTCCCACGCTCTGCGTGGGAATGCCGCCCCGGACGCTCTGCGTCCAGTTGGCGATGCAAGGTTCAAGTCTTAAGCAGTGGTGACGCGGAGCGTCACGGGATGCGTTCCCACGCAGAGCGTGGGAACGAGCATTAATGACCGAGACGGGCGACGGATTTTCCCGGTTGGCGGCGTTTAACCCGGGTAGGCCCGCCACTCAGGCGAAGGCCAATCTCATTGGGGAACCGTGCCATGTCCCGCCTATTCAAAGCTACGCTGGCCGCCACGTTGATGGCGGCTGCGTTGTCCGGTTGTATTGTCGAGCCTGTTCATCCGCGGCGTCCGCCGCCTTTGGTCGAGGTGGTGCCGGTGGCGCCGGCGCCAGGGTATCAGTGGGTGCGGGGGCACTATCGCTGGGGGAACGGGCAGTGGTTATGGGTGCCGGGGCATTGGCGGTACTGATCCACCACACGTTCAACTGCGACACCAAAACCCTGTGGGAGCTGGCTTGCCTGCGATGGCATCACCGCGGTCTTACTGACAGACCGAGGTGCCTGCATCGCGGGTAAGCCCGGCTCCCACAGGTGACAGGGGCTCTGTCAGGACTTTCCTGAACGTCTCCACCAGCGGCCGCAGATTGATCCGATGCCACGCCGCCCACAGCGGCGTGGTGTAGGTCAGCCACGGCAGTTCTCGCAGCACAACGCCCGGCGGTGCATTGCGGCTCAAGCCCTTTTGCACCATCGCGACACCCAGCCCCGACGCCACCAATCCCAACGCGGTAAACGGCTCGCTGGCTTCCATCGGAATCTGCGGGGTAAACCCTGCCCGAATGCACGCCGCGACAAAGTCATCCGCCGGGTTTGCACCCGCTTTGCGCTGCACGCCAATCCATTGCTGCTCGGCCAGATGCTCAGGCAGCAACTCGCTGACGCTGGCCAGCGGATGCTGCTCGGGCAGCGCCAGCAGCATCGGATCGTCCAGCACTTGCAATGCAATCAGGTCCGGGTCATCCGCCGCCGGTGGTTCACCCACCAGAGCGATATCCAGGCTGCGTTGGCGCAGGCCTTCCAGTTGCTCGATGGAGGGCAGGTTGTACAGGGCGATATGCACGTTGGGCCGCGCGTCACGCAGTACCTTCAGGCCGTTGGGCAGCACCCCCGCGTGCATGGCGTTTTCGATGTAGCCGATGCACAGTCCGCCTTCTTCGCCTTTACCCAATCGCCGGCCCAATGACTCCAGGCGGTTGGCGTGGGTCAGCAGCGCCTTGGTTTCGGCGAGGAACGTCTGGCCGTCGCGGGTCAGGCGGATGCGCTGTTGGCTGCGCTCGAACAGGGTCAGGCCCAAGCGTTCTTCCAATTGGGCAATCTGCCGGCTCAGGGGCGATTGGGAGATGTGCAACCGTTCGGCAGCACGCCCCACGTGTTCTTCTTCAGCGACTACAACGAAGTAGCGCAATTGGCGGAAGTCGATCATGTCAGACCTTAAGGGACTCAAGTTGGTCGCAGTATGTCTTGGACGGTCCGATCTCTGCAATCTACGATCTGCTCAACGGTCAACACAGCGACCTTGAACAATCTTGAGGATTTACCCCATGAGCTTGAAAGACAAACTGCCCGGCGTGCTGGGTTTTGGCACCGCCCCCTTGGGCAACATGTTCCGTGCGATTCCTGAAGAGGAGGCGCAAGCCACCGTTGAAGCGGCCTGGAACCAGGGCGTGCGTTACTTCGACACCGCACCGTTCTACGGCTCGGGCCTCTCTGAAATCCGCCTGGGCCAGGCCCTGTCCAAGTACAACCGTGACGACTATGTGCTCAGCACCAAGGTCGGCCGGGTGATCCTGGATGAAGTGGAAGAAAGCGCCCGCGACCTCGGCGAGAAAAGCGGCGTGTTTGAACATGGCCGGCCGAATAAGATGGTCAACGACTACAGCGCCGATGCCACCCTGCGCTCCATCGAAGACAGCCTCAACCGCCTCCAAACCGACCGCCTCGACATCGTGTGGATTCACGACATCGCCCAGGACTTCTACGGTGATCAATGGCTGGACTACTTCAATCAGGCGCGCACCGGTGCTTTCAAAGTACTGACCCGCCTGCGTGAAGAAGGCGTGATCAAGGCCTGGGGCCTGGGCGTCAATCGGGTCGAGCCTTGCGAGTTGACCCTGGACCTGGCCGAAGCCCAGCCCGACGGTTTCCTGCTTGCCGGTCGCTACACCTTGCTCGACCATGAACGCGCCTTGCAGCGCTTGATGGAGGCAGCCCAGGCGCAGAACGTCGAGATCGTGGTCGGTGGCCCTTACAGCTCCGGGATCCTGGCGGGCGGCGCACATTTTGAGTACCAGAAAGCCAGCCCGGCGATCATCAGCAAGGTCGAGCAGATCAAGGCGATTGCCGCGGCCCATGGCGTGAGTGTGAAAGCCGCTGCACTGCAATTCTCCCTGGCTCACCCGGCAGTGGCCGCAGTGATTCCGGGTGCCAGTCGTCCGGGGCGCATTGCTGAAGACGTCGCGGCGTTGTCAGAGAAGATTCCCGCAGCCTTTTGGCAGGCCCTGCGCGAGGCACGATTGATTTCGGCCCGTGCACCGCTGCCGCTCTAACCACAGGAACGCGAACATGAAAATTGATATCAGTGGCAAAGTCGCAATCGTCAGTGGCAGCACCGCCGGCATAGGCCTGGGCATCAGCCAGGCGCTGGCGCAATCCGGCGCTACGGTGGTGGTGATCGGGCGTGAATCGGGCAAGGTCGACGAGGCGCTGGCGACCATTCGCCAGGCCGTGCCCGGCGCGGATCTGCGTGGGCTGGTGGCGGACCTCGGTACGGCCGAGGGCGCTGAAAAGCTGTTCGCCGCCGAGCCGCGCGCCGACATCCTGGTGAACAACCTCGGGATCTTCAACGACGTCGATTTCTTCGACGCCCCCGACAGCGAGTGGACGCGTTTCTACGAGGTCAACGTGATCTCCGGTGTGCGTTTGTCGCGGCATTACACGCCGGGCATGGTCGAGCAGGGCTGGGGCCGGGTGATCTTTGTGTCGTCGGAATCCGGGGTGGCAACGCCGGCTGACATGATCAATTACGGCGTGACCAAAAGCGCCAACCTGGCGGTGTCCCATGGCTTGGCCAAACGCCTGGCGGGCACCGGGGTGACGGTCAATGCGATCCTGCCGGGGCCGACCTTTACCGATGGCCTGGAGCACATGCTCAAGGACGCCGTGGCCAAGTCCGGGCGCAGTGCGCGGGACGAGGCGGATGTGTTTGTGCGCAATGCGCGGCCGACGTCGATCATCCAGCGCGCAGCGAATGTGGATGAAGTGGCGAATCTGGTGGCGTACATTGCTTCACCGTTGTCCTCTGCCACCACCGGTGCCGCGTTGCGGGTCGACGGCGGTGTTGTCGACAGCATGGCGATCTGATTTTTCTTGAATGGTTTGGAGTGTTAATCGTGGCAAAAGCATCTGCTGTTATTGAAATCCCGGTTTCGGCCGAACAGGTTTGGCAATTGGTCGGCGGCTTCAATTCGCTGCCGGACTGGCTGCCCTTTATCGTCAAGAGCGAGCCGAGTGAAGGCGGGCGCGTGCGTCATCTGCAAACGGCGGATGGTGGTGTGGTGGTGGAGCGGCTGCAACGCTTTGATAACGCGGCGCGTACTTACAGCTACTCCATAAGCGAGTCGCCGTTTCCGGTGAGTGAGTATTTGGCGACGTTGAAGGTTGAGGCGCTGGGTGACAGCTCCGCGAAGGTGACCTGGTCAGGCGTGTTTACTCCGGTGGCCGGTGTGACGGATGCGGCGGTGGAGGAGTTGTTCAGCGGTGTCTACAGCGGTGGGCTGGATGCGTTGCGCGGTAATTTTCCGGGCTGAATGAAGATCAAATGTGGGAGCGGGCTTGCTCGCGAATGCGGTGGATCAGTGCCAGATGGGTTGACTGACACTCCGCATTCGCGAGCAAGCCCGCTCCCACATTGGTTTTGTGGTGTTCTTCAGGCTTCAGGCTTCGGGCATCAGTTGTTGGCGGCATTCGAGGATCAGCTTCGCACCGCCTCGTTCGCTGCTGCCGACTTCCAGTTTGAAACCGTGCAGGTTGATGATCGCGGCCACAATCGACAGCCCCAACCCAAACCCGCCTTGTTGCTGATTGCCTTCGTCCACCCGGTAAAACCGCTGGAACACTGCCGCACGTTCAGCTGCGGGAATCCCGGGGCCGGAGTCGAGGACTTCAATGCGGGTGCTGCCGGCATCGTTCACGCCGCGCAAAATCACTTCGCCGCCCGGCGGGGTGAATTTGATCGAGTTGCTCAGCAGGTTGGCCAGGGCTTCGAACAGCAGCGCGCGGTCACCGGTGATCCAGGGCAATGAGTCCGGCACTTGCAGCAGCAGTTCCATCTCGCCTTCTTCTGCCAGGGGCAGGTAGAAGTCGTGGAGTTCCTGCAGCAAGGGCAGGGGATCAAGCACCAGGAAGCCCGAGCGGCGCTGGTGGTCTTCCAGTTCGGAAATCCGCAGCAGGCCGCGAAAACGCGCCATCAAGGTGTCGGTCTCGGCGATGGCCGCGTCCAGTTGCAGGGCGTGGGGCGCGTCTTCATCAGCCTGTTGCTGGATTCGGTACAGCTGCGCCCGCAGGCGGGTCAGCGGGGTGCGCAAGTCGTGGGCGATGTTGTCGCACACGCCCTTGACCTCGTTCATCAGCTTCTCGATACGGTCGAGCATCGCGTTGACGATGGCTGCCAGCATGTCCAGTTCGTCGCGTCGGTCGGACAATGGCAAACGGTGGGTCAGGTCGCCGGCCACGATGGCTTCGGCACTCGCCTGGATCCCGCGAATCCGCCGCAACGGGCGCCGCCTGAGCAGGTGCCAGCCGGCCGCGCCGGGAATGATCGTCAGGGTGATCCCCCACAGCAAGGCGTGCAGGATGATCCGCGTCACGCCGAACAGCGAGCCGTTGGCCCGCACCAGGATCAGCCAGCGGCCGTCTTCGGTGTGGGTGGCTACGGCGTCGCAGCTGTCGCGCGGCAGTTTCGGGTCGTCGGAGTCGATGCAGTTGGCCAGGGCGTGGATGTGCCCGTCCATTGGCAGGTCGGGCGGTATCACGCGGATCGGGCCGCTGATGGGGTTGAACTGATTATCGAACAGGCCGTAGGCGTCAACGCCCTTCATGTCGAAGGTCATGCTGGTGGTCAAGGCTTCCACCAGCTCTTCGCCGTCAAACCGCTGGAACAGGTGCTGGCGCTGCATCAGGGAGTGGCGCGAGAGGTCGCCCAGGTAACCGGACACCTCGTAGTACAGCACGCCCATGAGGATGCAGCTCCAGGCCACGAACAACGAACTGTAGAGCGCCAGCAGCCGGCTGCTGGAAGAGCGCCAGCCTTTAGAGGGGTTCAGCAATGACATACCCGGAACCTCGTACCGTGCGGATCAGCGGCGTGAGGCCCGGCGGGTCGATTTTTTTGCGCAGGCGACCGATGTGCACGTCGATCAGGTTGGTGCCCGGGTCGAAGTGATAACCCCAGACTTCCTCGAAGATCATCATCCGCGAGAGGATTTGCCCGGTGTTGCGCATCAGGAATTCCAGCAGTTTGTATTCGGTCGGCAACAGGCTCAGGGGCTGTTCGGCGCGGCTGGCTTCACGGCTGATCAGGTTCAGTTCCAGATCCGCTACGCGCAAGGCAGTTTCAAACTCCTTGACCGTGCTTTTGCGCCGCAGCAGCACTTCGACGCGGGCGGCCATTTCGTCGGAGGCGAACGGTTTGGTCAGGTAGTCATCACCACCGGCCCGCAGGCCACGTACCCGTTCATCCACATCGGAGAGGGCGCTGATCATCAGGATCGGCGTGGATACGCCGATGGTGCGCAGGGTGGTGACGATGGCCAGGCCATCCAGTTCCGGGAGCATGCGGTCGAGGGTGATCAGGTCGTAATCACCGCTGACGGCACGGACCAGGCCTTCGCGGCCATTGTCTACCCAGTCTACGTCCAGTCCATGGCTACTCAGCTCGGCAACGATCTCGCGGGCCGTTACGGCGTCGTCCTCGATGGTCAAAATGCGGGTCATAAGGATTACCTGGTGAGCGATTCACACTGAAGTGCGGGCATTTTGCCAAGAAATGATAGCCCGCTTCCTAAATAAAAATTTATGTAGGCACAAACGACACAATTCACCATAACCCGCTGAATCTGAACGAACGCTGTGTGTGTAGGATTTTTTGCATGCCATGGGGGGCGTATGGGTTATTTCCTACGAGGAATGCAATACGCCCGCCGCTCCGGGCCATTTCTTGCAAGTTGCATGGTTCAAATTAGTTCAACTTAATTAAGTTATTGAAATATATGAAGTTTTAATTTTCGAGCTTCTGGCACGTCGCCTGCACTGTCCCTTTTGAGACTTGTAACACTATTTTTCATGCCTGGAGCAAAACAACAATGATTACATCCTCATCCACGCTGCAAGAGTCGAGCACGCTCTCCGGGGTTTCCTGGGGCGCGATCTTTGCCGGGGCCGCTGCCGCGGCTGCGCTGTCCTTGATTCTGGTACTGCTGGGCTTCGGCCTGGGCTTTTCGGCGGTGTCGCCGTGGGCCGACAGTGGCATCAGCGCCAAAGGGCTTGGCATTTCTACCATTGTCTGGCTGGCGGTTACGCAAATCATCGCGTCGGGGATGGGCGGTTACATCGCCGGTCGCCTGCGGGTGAAATGGGCCAATATGCACGGCGATGAGGTGTACTTTCGCGACACCGCCCATGGCTTCCTGGCCTGGGCCGTGGCGACACTGGTGACGGCGGTGCTGATCGTCGGTTCGGTCAGCAGTGTGGTCAGCGGTGGTGTGAAGGCCGGTGCCAGTGTGGCATCGGGTGCTGCCAGTGGCATGAGCCAGGTGGCTGGCGCTGCCTCCAAGGGCGAAGACTTTGGCTACTACGTCGACAGCCTGTTCCGTGATGATCGCCCGGCCGCCGTCAGTGATGACGCGGTGCATGGTGTGGTCGCTCGCATCTTCGCTCGTACCGTGAGCAACAATGGTCAGCTGGCACCTGAAGACCGTGCTTACCTTGCACAGTTGATCAGCCAGCGGACCAACCTCAGCCAGGCCGATGCCGAGGCACGTGTTGACCAGGTCTATGGCCAGGCTCAAAAAGCCCTGGATGACGCCAAGTTGAAAGCCAAGCAGGCTGCCGACACGGCTGCAAAAGTGGCTGCCTACACGTCGCTGTGGACCTTCGTGGCGCTGTTGATCGGCGCGTTTTTTGCCAGCCTCGCTGCAACCTTTGGTGGTCGTCGCCGGGATGCCGTGGTGTATCTGGAAACCACTCCCCACACCACTTCCGTTCGTTAATTCAAGGAGAACGTCATGCGCTCATTACTGCTGTTTTTCCTCGGTGTGCCTATCCCGGTCATTATCCTGATCGCGATCTTCATGCACTGATCCTCAGGCTTGCTCGGTCCTCATGTGGGAGCGGGCTTGCTGGCGAAAAAAGCGGTGTATCAGTCACATATGAACTGGCTGATACACCGCTTTCGCGAGCAAGCCCGCTCCCACATTTTGTTTTGTGTCGTTGCTGCATTCCGGGCGAAGGCGAAATCTCCGGATTTTGTTAATTGTTGCTTAACATCCTTTTAGCTAAGCTCCCGCCCCATGAGCCGCTATCTGCGTTTTTTCCTGGTGCTGATGTTGAGTCTTGCGCTTCCCCTGACCGGGATGGCGGGTGTGCCGTCGAGCACCGAGCCGTGCCCGATGCAGATGTCCGACATGCAGATGATGAGCGACATGGCCCCTGACTGTTGCCAGGACGGCGCAGCCGCCGATCACAGCAAAAGCTGCAAGCCCGGCCAGGAGTGCAAGACTGGCGGCATGCTGCAATTGTCGATGCCGGTGCTCAAGGCCCCGGTGACTGCTTCCAATGCGCTGGTTGTCAGCGTCTCTTCCGACTTCATTCCCGACCGCACGCCGTCCGGCGTCTGGCGCCCGCCCCGTCGCTGAATCCTGTTGCACCTGAAGACTCGTCCCTGAACCGGGACGGCCTTGCTGTGGGCCGCGTAAAGCGGTGCGCAGCGCAACAGAACAGGACACTTCAAGATGAATTTCCTATGCGTGCGTGCCTTGGTGATGGGCGTGCTGGCGTGGCCGACGCTGGCGTCTGCGCTGACCCTGGATGAGGCCTTGCGCCTGGCGCAAAACAACGCGCCGTCGCTGACGGCTGAATCCTCCAAATTGCAGGCCGCGACCCAGGCGGCGATTCCGGCCGGCGAACTGCCGGACCCGAAACTGGTAGTAGGCCTGCAAAATTTCCCCATTGGCGGGCCCAATCGCGGCACGCTGTATGGCGATGACATGACCGAACAAATGATCGGCATCCAGCAACAAGTGCCCAGCCGCGACAAGCGCAAGGCACGGGTTGAGTTGGCGTCGGCCAGCGTGGACACGGCTGCCGCCGAAGGCCGGATCGAGCGCTTGAATGTGCGTCAGGCCACCGCCCAGGCGTGGATTCGCGCCTATGCGGTGGAGCGCAAAGAGGCACTGTTCAAGGACTTCTATCAGCAGAATCGCCTGCTGCAAGACACCGTGCGTGCGCAACTGGCCGGCGGTCGCGGGCAGCCTTCCGACGTCGTGATCCCGAAGCAGGAAGCGGCTGACCTGGCCGAGCGCGAGGATGAGCTGATCCAGCAACGCGCCCAGGCCCGGGCGGCCCTCAAGCGCTGGATCGGCCCGGCCGCCAGCGAAGCCCCCAGCGGGCAATTGCCGAACTGGAAAATCGACACCACCGGCTTCACCCACAACCTGCACCAGCACCCGGTTCTGCAAGCCTTTGCACCGCGCACCCGCGAGGCCGAAGCCCGGCTGAACGAGGCCAGGGCGCAAAAGACCTCGGACTGGAGTTGGGAAGTGGACTACCAGCACCGAGGCCGTGAGTACGGGGACATGGTCAGCCTGCAATTCACCTTCGATTTGCCGATCTTCCCCGGTCGCCGACAAAACCCCGGTATCGCCGCCAAGCAGGCCGAACTCGACCAACTGGACGCCGAACGCGAAGCCAAGACCCGTGAACATACCCAGGAACTCGAAGACGACCTGGCCAACTACCAGCGGCTGGACCGCGCCGTGCAGCGCAGCCAGGACAGCCTGGTGCCGCTGGCCGAGGAGAAATTGTCGCTGAGCCTGGCGGGGTATCGCGCGGGCAAGGGCGACCTGATGAGCGTGGTCAGCGCCCGCCGCGAGTGGGTCGAGGCGCGCTTCAAACAGATTGACGCCATTGAGCAGCGTGCCCTGACCGGCGCCCAGCTGTATTTCGCTTATGGGGAACCCGCCAATGAATAACCGAATCGTGAATATGGCCCTGTTGGGCGGCGTCCTGCTGCTGGGTCTGGGTGGCGGCTATTGGCTGGCGCAGACACGCGAGGCACAGCCGGCCATGGCCGGGACGATGCAGGCGCCGGACGAGAAAAAGGCGCTGTACTGGTACGACCCGATGTACCCGCAGCAAAAATTCGACAAGCCGGGCAAGTCGCCCTTCATGGACATGCAACTGGTGCCGCGCTACGCCGGTGGCGCCGAGGAGAGTACGGCGATTCAGATCGACCCCAGCCTGACCCAGAACATCGGCGTGCGCCTGGCGAGCGTCAGCCGTGGGGTGCTGGCGTCGAGTCTTGAGCTGTCGGGAATCCTCGCCTTCAACGACCGCGATGTGGCGGTGGTGCAGGCGCGCGCTGCCGGATTTGTCGAGCGGGTTTACGCCCGTGCGCCGGGGGATGTGCTCAAGGCTCAGGCGCCCCTGGCTGACATTCTGGTGCCCGAATGGGCCGCCGCTCAGGAAGAGTTCCTTGCTCTGCGACATAGCGATCCAGGTTTGTTGGCTGCCGCCCGCCAGCGTCTGCGCTTGAGCGGAATGCCTGCCGGGTTGATCACGCAGATGGAGCGCAGCGGCCGGGTGCAATCGGTGATGACCATCACCACCCCGCTGGGCGGCGCGTTGCAAACCCTCGACGTACGCGAAGGCATGACTGTCGCGGCGGGCCAAACCCTGGCGCGGGTCAATGGCCTGGGCACCGTGTGGCTGCAGGTCGCCGTGCCTGAAGCCCAGGGCGCCGCGCTGGCCGTTGGGCAAACGGTCGAGAGCCGTTTTGTCGGGTTGCCGGGACAAGTCGTCAAAGGCACCGTCGCCGCGATTCTGCCGGCAACTGCCATGGACAGCCGCACCGTGCAGGTTCGGGTCGAACTGCCCAACCCTGACGGTATGTTGCGCCCCGGTATGACCGCCCAGGTGCGCCTGGCCCAATCCAGCGGCCAATCGGTGCTGTTGCTGCCGAGCGAGGCGTTGATTCGCACCGGCAAACGCGTGCTGGTGATGGTGGCCGAGGAGGGCGGGCGATATCGCCCGGTAGAAGTCCAGGTAGGTGCAGAAAACCAGGACAACACCGTCATCCTCGCCGGCCTGCAGGAAGGCCAGCAGGTGGTGGCCTCCGGTCAATTTCTGCTGGACTCCGAAGCAAGTTTGAAGGGAATTATCACTCAATCGTCCGGCGGTTTTTCAGATGAGGGGGCCATGGACGGCATGAGCATGCAACCGGGAGCCCGGCCATGATCGCCCTGTTGATTCGCTGGTCGGTGGCCAACCGCTTTTTGGTGTTGTTGGCGACTTTATTCGTGACGGCCTGGGGTTTTTGGTCGATCCAGAACACCCCGGTGGATGCCTTGCCGGACCTGTCGGATGTGCAGGTGATCATCCGCACACCGTACCCGGGCCAGGCCCCGCAGATTGTCGAGAACCAGGTCACTTACCCGATGACCACCACCATGCTCTCGGTGCCGGGGGCGAAGACCGTGCGCGGCTTTTCGTTCTTCGGCGACAGCTACGTCTACGTGCTGTTCGACGAAGGCACCGACCTGTATTGGGCGCGCTCGCGGGTGCTGGAATACCTTAGCCAGTTGCAGGCGCGTTTGCCGGCATCGGCCAAGCCGGCGCTGGGCCCGGATGCCACCGGTGTCGGCTGGATCTACCAGTACGCGCTGGTGGACCGCACCGGAAAGCACGACTTGGCGCAACTGCGCTCGTTGCAGGACTGGTTCCTCAAGTTCGAGCTCAAGACCCTGCCCAATGTCGCCGAAGTGGCGACCATCGGCGGCCAGGTCAAGCAGTACCAGGTGCAGATCGACCCGCTGGCCCTGGCCAGTCGCGGCATCACCCAGGCCCAGGTGGTGGAAGCCATCGGCAAGGCCAACCAGGAAACCGGCGGTTCGGTGCTGAACATGGGTGAATCGGAATACATGGTGCGAGCGTCCGGCTACCTGAAAACCCTGGAGGACTTTCGCGGCATTCCCCTGCGGCTCGACACCCACAACGTGCCGGTGACCCTTGGGGATGTAGCGACGATCCAGCTGGGCCCGGACATGCGCCGGGGCATCAGTGAACTGGATGGCGAAGGCGAGGCGGTGGGCGGCGTGGTGATCCTGCGCAGCGGCAAGAACGCCCGCGAGGCCATCGCGGCGGTCAAGACCAAGCTGGAGCAACTGCAAACCAGCCTGCCGCCCGGGGTGGAAATCGTCACCACCTACGATCGCAGCAAACTCATCGATCGCGCCGTGGACAACCTCAGCCACAAGCTGCTCGAAGAGTTCCTGGTGGTGGCGCTGGTGTGCGGGATCTTCCTGTGGCACCTGCGCTCCTCGCTGGTGGCGATCATCTCGTTGCCGGTGGGGGTGTTGATTGCCTTTATCGTCATGCGCTTCCAGGGCATCAACGCGAACATCATGTCCCTGGGCGGGATTGCGATTGCCATCGGCGCGATGGTCGATGGCGCGGTGGTGATGATCGAGAATGCCCACAAGAAAATCGAAGCCTGGCACCACGCGCATCCGAACCAGGAATTGAAGGGGGAGGCGCATTGGAAGGTCATCACCGATGCGGCAGTGGAGGTGGGGCCGGCGTTGTTTTTCTGCCTGCTGATCATCACCTTGTCGTTTATCCCGGTGTTCACCCTGCAAGCCCAGGAAGGCCGCTTGTTCGGGCCGCTGGCCTACACCAAGACCTATGCCATGGCCGCTGCGGCGGGGTTGTCGGTGACCCTGATCCCGGTGCTGATGGGCTACTGGATTCGCGGGCGTATTCCCGATGAGCAACGCAACCCGCTGAATCGCGGCCTGATCAAACTCTACCAACCGGCCCTCGACGCGGTGTTGCGCTGGCCGCGCATGACCTTGCTGGTCGCGCTGCTGATGGTCGCCAGTGCGCTATGGCCGGTGTCGCACCTGGGCGGTGAATTCCTGCCGCCGCTGGATGAGGGTGACCTGTTGTATATGCCGTCGGCGTTGCCTGGTTTGTCGACGCAAACTGCCGGCGCATTGCTGCAACGTACAGACCGCTTGATCAAGAGCGTGCCGGAAGTCGCCCACGTGTTCGGCAAGGCCGGCCGCGCAGAAACGGCCACCGACCCGGCGCCGCTGGAAATGTTCGAAACCACCATCGAGTTCAAGCCGCGAGACCAATGGCGCCCCGGCATGACTCCGGAAAAATTGGTGAAGGAACTCGACCGGGTGGTGCAGGTGCCGGGGCTGACCAACATCTGGATTCCGCCAATCCGCAACCGTATCGACATGCTCGCCACCGGGGTCAAAAGCCCGATCGGCGTGAAGGTCGCGGGTTCCAGCCTGATGGACATCGACGCCGTGACCCAGGCCGTGGAAAAGGTCGCCAAGACGGTGCCCGGCGTCAGCTCGGCGCTGGCGGAACGCCTGACGGGCGGGCGCTACATCGACGTGGATATCGACCGCCCGGCCGCCGCGCGTTATGGCCTGAACATCACCGATGTGCAGTCCATTGTCTCCGGGGCGATTGGCGGGGAAAACATCGGCGAGACCGTCGAAGGCTTGGCGCGGTTTCCCATCAACCTGCGCTACCCGAAAGAATGGCGCGACTCGGTGAGCGCGTTGAGCAACCTGCCGATCTATACCCCGTCGGGTAGCCAGATCACCCTGGGCACCGTGGCCAGGATCAAGGTCAGCGAAGGCCCGCCGATGCTCAAGAGCGAAAACGCCCGGCCTTCCGGCTGGGTGTACATTGACGTGCGTGATCGCGACCTGGCGTCGGTGGTGAAGGACTTGCGCGAGGCGATCAACCAGAACGTGCAACTGCAACCGGGCATGAGCCTCAGCTACTCGGGGCAGTTCGAGTTCCTGGAGCGGGCCAATGAACGCCTGAAACTGGTGGTGCCGGCGACTTTGCTGATCATCTTCGTGCTGCTGTACCTGACGTTCCGGCGGGTGGATGAGGCGCTGCTGATCCTCGCCACGTTGCCGTTCGCGCTGACGGGTGGGGTGTGGTTGCTGTACTGGCTGGGCTTCAACCTGTCGGTGGCGACGGGTGTTGGATTTATCGCGTTGGCGGGGGTGTCGGCGGAGTTTGGCGTGATCATGCTGCTGTATTTGAAAAACGCCTGGGCCGAACGCCAGGGAGGAGGGGACCAGGCCCTGCTCGAAGCCATCACCGAAGGTGCCGTATTACGCGTGCGGCCCAAGGCGATGACCGTGGCCGTAATCATCGCCGGCTTGCTGCCGATCCTTTTAGGCGGCGGCACCGGCAGCGAAGTCATGAGCCGGATTGCCGCGCCCATGATTGGCGGCATGCTCACAGCGCCCTTGCTCTCCCTCTTCGTCATCCCGGCGGCATATAGGCTAATGCGCAAATCCAAAAGCTAACGACAATCAAATGTGGGAGCGGGCTTGCTCGCGAAAGCGGTGTGTCAGTCGCCAGATGCCGTGGCTGACCCACCGCGTTCGCGAGCAAGCCCGCTCCCACATTTAGACCTCATTCAGCCTGACCCACCGCTCCTCCTTGGCCGCCACCCGAATCGCCGCCGCCAACCGCTCAACCTCCCAAGCCGCCGCAAAATCCGTCCCGTCACTGCCCTTGCCGGCCAACGCCATCACCAACTCATGCACCTCCAGCGTCTTCAACTCGTTGTACCCCAACTGATGCCCCGGCGCCGGACTGAACGCCGCATACCCTGGCAACGAAGGCCCCGCCAACACCCGCTGAAACCCCTCCTGCCCAACCCGAAACAGCTGCAATTCATTCAACCGTTCCTGATCAAACAACAACGTGCCCCGCGTGCCACTGATCTCAAAGCTCAGGTGATTCTTATACCCATGCTTCAGCCAGCTACTGCTCACCGTCCCCCGTGCCCCATTGGCAAACCGCAACAACGCATGCACCTGGTCATCCACCGCAATCTCCCGCAGCGTCTCACTCCCGGCGGTGGCAGGCCGCTGCCCGTGCACCGTTTGCGTATCGGCACACACACTCACCACATCCCCCACCAAATAGCGCGCCATGGACAGTAAATGACTGCCCAGATCCGCCAACGCACCGCCGGCATGTCCCACCTCACAGCGCCACGACCACGGCGACGCCGAATCCGCCATGAAATCCTCGCTGAACTCCCCCTGAAAACTGATGATCTCCCCCAACTCACCGCGGGCGATCAACTGCCGGGCCAAGCCAATCATCGGGTTGTGCTGATAGTTGTAACCCACCCGCGTCACCACCCCGGCCTTGCTCGCCGCATCACGCATCGCGGCCGCCTGCTCCAGGCTCACCGCCAGCGGCTTCTCGCAATACACCGCCTTGCCTGCCGCCAGTGCAGCCATGGCCATGGGGTAGTGCAAATGGTTGGGAGTAGTGATGGCGACAACATCCACCTTGGGATCGTCAATCAACTGCTGCCAGTCGCCATGGGCCTGGGCAAACCCCCAGTCAGCGGCGCAGCGTATTGCGCGCTCGGTATCGGCATCGGCCAGGGCGGCCAGCGTGAGCTTCACCGGCAGTTCAAACACCGCCCGCGCGTTATTAAACGCCAAGGCGTGGGCACGCCCCATAAAGCCTGTACCAATCAGGCCGATTCCGAGTTCGCGCATAGCCGGGTTCCTTCGAATTATTGTATTGAGAAGCCTATTTATGGAATAAATATTCCCAAAACTCAACACATAGAATAAAAATTCATTCCAAGGCCCACACCTCACCCGTGGCGAGGGAGCTTGCTCCCGCTGGGCTGCGCAGCGGCCCCAAAAAGCGTAGGAGCGCTGCGCACTCCAGCGGGAGCAAGCCCCCTCACCCCAACAGCCCCCCTCCACGGATCACCGCCGCTGATAGCACTACATTCAGCACCAACCCAAACCCCTCCAGTTAACAAAACATAACGTAGCGCCGATTGTCAGACGATTCCAAAGCCCGCTAGGATGGCCCAGCTTGCCCAAGGCGCTCTAGATTGCAGGTTTCAGGGCTCCCCGCGGCAAGACGACCTAACAATAATAAATGGGAGAAAGGTCTATGAGTGAGCCTGTCATGGGTGTGGTGTTTTTCCGCCCGAAGGCCACGCGCAGGGTCGCATTGCTGGCCACAGCGCTCTCGTTGCTGGGGGTTGTTGCGTTGTCGACACCGGCCCATGCCGCCACAGAAACCACCGCCGCCGCGGTGTTCGCCATTGACTCCCCCAAGGCCGCCAAAAGCCTGATGATCGACGTGGTCCACGCAGGCAAGCGCCTGGTCGCGGTCGGTGATCGCGGGCACATCCTCTATTCCGACGACCAGGGCGCCACCTGGACTCAAGCCAAAGTCCCCACCCGGCAACTGCTGACCGCCGTATTTTTCGCCGACGACCAACACGGCTGGGCGGTGGGCCATGACGCACAGATCCTCGCCACCACCGACGGCGGCGTTACCTGGACCCAACAATTCCAGGACCTCAAGCGCGAAGCACCGCTGCTCGACGTCTGGTTCAAGGACGCCAGCAACGGCTTTGCCGTGGGTGCCTACGGTGCGCTGATCGAAACCACCGACGGGGGCAAGACCTGGGACGACGTCAGCGACCGCCTCGACAACGAAGACCAATACCACCTCAACGCCATCGCCCAGGTGAAAGACGCCGGGCTGTTTATCGTCGGTGAGCAGGGCAGCATGTTCCGCTCCCATGACGAGGGGCAAACCTGGGAAAAACTCGAAGGCCCCTACGAGGGCTCGCTGTTCGGCGTGATCGGCACCGCCCAGGCGCAGACGCTGTTGGCCTACGGCCTGCGTGGCAACCTGTTCCGCTCCACGGATTTTGGCAGCACCTGGGAGCCGGTGGAGCTGAACGCCACTCGTGGCGCGCTGGAGTTCGGTTTGTCGGGGGCGACCCTGCTGGACGACGGTTCCATCGTGGTGGTGGGCAACGGTGGCAGCGTGGTGGTCAGCCACGACGACGGCCTGACCTTCAGCGTATTCAATCGCCCGGACCGCATTTCGCTGTCGGCGGTCACCGCGGCGGGCAACGGCAACTTGATTCTGGCGGGGCAGGGCGGCGTTCGCGTGGCCAGTCCAACCGGCGCCGAGCCGACAAAACAATAAGAAGGCGGGGACACAATGAGCAGTCATCACAACGACAAGGCCACGTTTCTCGAGCGCCTGATTTTCAATAACCGCCCGGCAGTCATCACGATCTGCCTGCTGGTGAGTATTTTCCTGTTCTGGCAGGCGACGTTGATTCGCCCGTCCACCAGCTTCGAAAAAATGATCCCCCTCCAGCACCCCTTCATCGAGAGGATGATGGAGCACCGCAATGACCTGGCGAACCTGGGCAACACGGTGCGCATTTCGGTGGAGGCCAAGGACGGTGACATCTTCACGAAGGAGTACATGGAGACCCTGCGCCAGATCAACGACGAGGTGTTCTACATCTCCGGCGTCGACCGCTCCGGCCTCAAGTCCCTGTGGAGCCCCAGCGTGCGCTGGACCGAAGTTACCGAAGAAGGCTTTGCCGGCGGTGAAGTGATCCCGCAGAGCTACAACGGCTCGCCGGAAAGCCTCGACCAGTTGCGCAACAACGTGCTGAAGTCCGGGCAGGTCGGGCGGTTGGTGGCCAACGATTTCAAGTCGAGCATCGTCGACATTCCGCTGCTGGAGTCCTACCCGGATCCCCAGGACCAGGGCAAGCTGCTGGCCCTGGACTACCGCAAGTTCTCCCATGAGCTCGAAGACAAGATCCGCGACAAGTTCGAAGCGCAGAACCCCAACGTCAAGATCCACATTGTCGGTTTCGCCAAGAAGGTCGGCGACCTGATCGACGGCCTGGTGATGGTGGTGATGTTCTTCGGTATCGCCTTCGTCATCACCCTGGTGCTGCTGCTGTGGTTCACCAACTGCCTGCGCAGTACCGTCGCGGTGTTGAGCACCACGCTGGTGGCGGTGATCTGGCAGCTCGGGCTGATGCATGCCCTGGGTTTCGGGCTGGATCCCTACTCGATGCTCGTGCCGTTCCTGATCTTCGCCATCGGTATTTCCCACGGCGTACAGAAGATCAACGGCATCGCCCTGCAATCCAGTGATGCCGACAACGCCCTGACCGCGGCCCGGCGTACCTTCCGCCAGCTGTTCCTGCCGGGCATGATCGCGATCCTCGCCGATGCGGTCGGTTTTATCACCCTGTTGATCATCGATATCGGCGTGATCCGCGAGCTGGCAATCGGTGCTTCGGTGGGTGTGGCGGTCATCGTGTTCACCAACCTGATCCTGCTGCCGGTGGCGATCTCCTATGTTGGCATCAGCAAACGCGCCATCGCCAAGAGCAAGAAGGATGCGCATCGCGAACACCCGTTCTGGCGCCTGCTGTCGAAGTTCGCCAGCCCCAAGGTCGCGCCGGTGTCGATTGCCCTGGCGCTGATCGCCTTTGGTGGCGGCCTCTGGTACAGCCAGAACCTGAAGATCGGTGACCTCGATCAGGGTGCACCGGAACTGCGCCCGGACTCGCGCTACAACAAGGACAACAATTTCATCATCAACAACTACTCCACCAGCTCCGACGTGCTGGTGGTGATGGTCAAGACTCCGCCCGAAGGCTGCTCGCGGTATGAAGCCATGGCGCCCATCGACCAGTTGATGTGGAAGATGCAGAACACCGAAGGCGTGCAGTCGGCCATCTCGCTGGTGACCGTGTCCAAACAGATGATCAAGGGCATGAACGAGGGCAACCTGAAATGGGAAACCCTGTCGCGCAACCCGGACGTGCTGAACAACTCCATTGCCCGTGCCGATGGCCTGTATAACAACAATTGCTCCCTGGCGCCGGTGCTGGTGTTCCTCAACGACCACAAGGCCGAAACCCTCGACCGCGCGGTGCATGCGGTGCAGGACTTCGCCAAGGAGAACAACAAGGACGGCCTGGAATTCATCCTCGCCGCCGGTAACGCCGGGATCGAGGCGGCCACCAACGAGGTGATCAAGGAGTCCGAGCTGACCATCCTGATCCTGGTGTACCTGTGCGTGGCCACCATGTGCATGATCACCTTCCGCTCGTGGGCGGCGACCCTGTGCATCGTGCTGCCGCTGGTGCTGACCTCGGTGCTGGGCAACGCGCTGATGGCGTTCATGGGCATCGGTGTCAAGGTCGCGACCTTGCCGGTGGTGGCGCTGGGGGTGGGGATCGGCGTGGACTACGGCATCTACATCTACAGCCGCCTGGAGAGTTTCCTGCGGGCCGGCCTGCCGTTGCAGGAAGCCTATTACCAGACGCTCAAGTCCACCGGTAAAGCCGTGCTGTTCACCGGCCTGTGCCTGGCAATCGGCGTATGCACCTGGATCTTCTCGGCCATCAAGTTCCAGGCCGACATGGGTCTGATGCTGACCTTCATGCTGCTGTGGAACATGTTCGGCGCGCTGTGGCTGCTGCCGGCGCTGGCACGCTTCCTGATCAAGCCCGAGAAGCTGGCGGGGCAGAAGGGCAATTCGCTGTTCGCCCACTGATCCAACGCTGTTTGCCAAAACGCCGTGGCCTGTGCCACGGCGTTTTGCATTGCGCGGGCTTAGGCCGATGCAACGATTTGACCTATCATGAGGTCTTTCCTCTTGATGATTGATGGTTATGACTGCCGACACCGCTACCTTGCCCGACGCTTTTGAAGACTGCCAGATGGTCGAAATCGATGGCCTGCACAGCTTCGATTTCAGCCTGGATGACCAGACGTTATTGATCATCTGCATGGACGGTCGCGTCGAGAAGCGCTGGAGTTTCACCCTGGAGCAAGTCAAGGCGGCGACCTTTGATCAAACCCTGCAAAGCTGGACACTTACCGATGACAAGGGCGAACACCGCCTGGTCTGCATGAGCGGCGTCACCGGCAACAATAATGACGAGGATGAAGCGGATGATGATGCGTAAATTCTGGCCCCTGCTGATGGCCGGCAGCGTAGGCGCAATGTCGGTCCAGGCCGCGCCGGTGGACACCTATGAATTGCTCGTTGGCAGCTACACCGCCGGCACCAGCGAAGGTATCTACCGTTTGCAGTTCGACAGCCGTACCGGGCAGTTCAGCGGCCAGCCGGTGCTCGCCGCCAAGGCGGCCAACCCGTCTTGGCTGACCCTGTCCAAAGACCAGAAGCACCTGTTTGTGGTCAACGAAAACGGCCCGGGCCAAAAAGACCCGGTGGGGCGCGTCAGCAGCTACAGCATCGACCCGAAGAACCATCAACTGACCCTGATCAACCAGGTGCAGAGCCTGGGCAACGAGCCGACCCATTCCAGCCTGGCCAGTGACGGGCGCTACCTGTTCGTGGCCAACTATTCGGTGCTGGAAGATCCGGGCGGCAGCCTCGCGGTGCTGCCGCTAGACACCGAAGGCAAGCTGTCGCCGCCGGTGCAGTTGAGCGGGCACCCGGCCAGCCGGGTCAACCCGGAGCGCCAGGCGTCCAACCACGTGCATTCGGTGGTGTCTTCGCCGGACGGCAAATACGTGTTTGTCCAGGACCTGGGGGCGGACAAGATCTTTGCCTACCACTACGACCCCAAGGCCAACCATGAACTGCCGCTGACCCCGGCCGACCCTGCGTTTGTGCAATTGCCACCGGGCAGCGGCCCGCGGCACCTGCTGTTCACCGCAGACGGCAAGCACGCGTGGCTGACCACCGAGATGAGCGCGCAAGTGGCGGTGTTCGACTACAACGATGGCAAGCTGACCCAGAAGCAACTGGTCAACTTCGCGGATGGCCAGCCGGTGTCCGACAAGGCCGGTGCTGCACTGCACACCTCAAGCGACGGCAAGTTCCTCTACGTGAGCAACCGTGGCACCGCCAACCAGATGCTGGTGTTTGCCATCGACCCGGCCACTGCGCAGCTCAAAGAGATCCAGCGCCGATCGGTGGAAGGTGACCATCCCCGGGAGTTCGCCCTGGACCCCAGCGGCAAGTTCCTGCTGATCGCCAACCAGAAGAGCAACGAGATTGTGGTAGTCGAGCGCGATCCCAAGAACGGTCTTTTGGGCAAGACCGTGCAGAAACTGGCGATTGATGCCCCCAGCGACCTCAAGTTCCTGGTGCGGCAATAAGCCACAGGCCCCGCAGTGCGGGGCCTGACTTGTTGTATTAATACTATTAATAGCGGCTAGTGTTTCAATGAATTTCTAAGGCTAACCCCTCGGGCGTAAGTTTGGTTCCAAGGCCAACACAGGCCACCAAGCCAACCGAACACAAGGGTTACCGACATGAACTTCAATCTTTTCTCGATCATCGCCGCTTCCGCTGTTTCCGCCACCGTAGCGTTGCCAGCCAGCGCCAGTGTTGAAATCAGCAGCAAAAAAACCAGCACCAGCGCCTACACCCAGAAATACCTGCAACAAAGCGCCAACTTCTACGCAGCGCTGGACCACAAAATCCAGAACTGATCTTGAAGCTGATGAAGATCAAATGTGGGAGCGGGCTTGCTCGCGAA
This sequence comes from Pseudomonas sp. G5001, assembly GCF_013385475.1. Taxonomy (NCBI): domain Bacteria; kingdom Pseudomonadati; phylum Pseudomonadota; class Gammaproteobacteria; order Pseudomonadales; family Pseudomonadaceae; genus Pseudomonas; species Pseudomonas sp. G5001. The sequence continues at coordinate 80,916 of NZ_JACAPZ010000016.1, read as the reverse complement.
AGCGCCGGGTCAGTCTATACATGGGCTGACTGATACACCGCCTTCGCGAGCAAGCCCGCTCCCACATTTTGTCCTGCGACAGTCTCAGGTTTTTGCCATCACGGCGATGAACAACGGCGATTCCAGGAAGCGTTGCAACCAGCCCTGCAATCGCGGATAGGGCGCCTGGCCAAACCACTCCCGATCCACATGGGCAAACTGCCGCACAAACGGTGCAAGTGCCACATCCGCCAGGCTCAAATGCCCGGCCAGCAAATACTCCCGCTCCGCCAGCAACCCCTCCAGCTTCATCAAAAATACCTCACCCTCGGCCCGATAATGCTCCATCGGCTGCTCCGGATAGCGCTCGGCATACTTGTATCGATTCAATTGATGTTTGAAGCCCTGATCATTCTCTTCAATCAGCGCCTGCGTCGCCCGATCATCCCCAAGCAACCAACCCTCAGGATCGTTCTGTGCCAGTGCCCAGCGCATGATCGCCAGGCTTTCATCGATCACCCGGCCATCCACGCTCAGCACCGGCACCGTGCCTTTGGGTGACAACGCGAGCATCTCAGCCGGCTTGGCCTTGAGGCTGACCTCGATGATCTGCACCGCCAGCCCTGAATACCGCAGGGCCATCCGCGCCCGCATTGCATAGGGGCAACGGCGGAACGAATACAACACGGCCTCGCTCACTTGACCTCCAGGGTGCTCAAGCCATTGCCCTGGCGCTTGACCTGAATCTGCACCGGAATCCGCTCGTGCATTTCCTGCACATGGGAAATCACCGCGACCTTGCGGCCCTGGGCCTGCAAGCCGTCGAGGGCGTCCATCGCCAGTTGCAGCGACTCGGGGTCGAGACTGCCGAAGCCTTCGTCGATAAACAGCGACTCGATCTTCAACGTGCTCGACGCCATCGACGCCAGGCCCAAGGCCAGCGCCAGCGACACCAGGAACGTCTCGCCGCCGGACAGCGAGTGCACCGAACGCAGTTCGTCGCCCATCTCCGTGTCGAGTACCAGCAGGCCGAGCATGCTGCCGCCGCGCTTGAGGCGGTAGCGGCGCACCAGTTGGCGCAGTTGGACGTTGGCGTGGTGCACCAGCAGGTCGAGGTTGTAGGCCTGGGCGATCTTGCGGAAGGTATCGCCGGTGGCCGAACCGATCAGCGCATTCAGGCGTGCCCAGCGTTGCCATTCTTCGTAGGCCTTGGCGATCTCTGCTGCCAGGGCCTGGTTGGCATCCTGGCGGCGCTGGTCGTCGGCCTGTTGGGCGCGCAGTTCGGCGCAGTGTTTTTCGCCAATGATCAGCGCGGCATTGAGTTCGGCCAGGGCGCTGTCCAGTTGCTCGGCGTCGAGGTTGCCGTTGTGCAGCGCCTGGTGATCCTTGAGCCGCTGTTCGCGCTCTTGCAGCAACACCTTGGCCTGCTCGATGGCTTTTTCGCTGTGTTGCAGTTGCTGGCGTAGCTCGGCCACCTGCGGCTCATCGAAGGCCACCAGGCGCGCCAGGCCTTCGTCATCGAGTTCCGGGTGCAACGCGCGCCAGTCGCTCAGGCGCGTAGTGAGGGCCGCGTGTTCGGTTTCCAGGGACTGTTGGCGTTCTTGCAGCGATTTGAGGTCGGCGGCCAGTTGGATCAACTGGTTGCGGGTGTCCTGCAACTGCTGGTTGGCCTCGCTCTCATGCTGGCGAGCCTGCTCGACGGCCTGGTCCAGCTGCTGTTGCCAGTGCTCGGCGCTGGGGTTTTCGCCCAGCAGGCCGGCGAGCTTTTCCTCGGCCGCGTGTTGCAGGGCGCTCTGTTCGGCGAGCTGTTTGTGCAAAGTCTCCAGCTGCTGCTGGCGGTGTTGCTGGCGGTCCTGCTCTTTCTCAATGGCTTGCTGGCGCTGTAGCTGCTCGGCCAATTCTTCCTTTTGGTTGTCGAGCTGTTCCAGGCGCTGGCTGACCTGCTGGTCGAGCAACATGAAGGTCGCCGCCGGCTCGCTGCGCAGGCCTTCGAGGGTCTCGGTGGGCAGCAGGCTGGCGAAGGCGTTGAGTTCTTCGTCCAGGCGTTCGCGGTCGTTGGACAGTTCCCGTTGCTGGTCGATCAGTAACTGGCGCGCCTGTTGGCTGGCGTCCTGGGCGGCTTGCAGTTGTTGCTGCAAACGCCCGGCGTTCTGTTGCAGGTTGAGCAGGGCGCCCTGGCGTTGCTCGTCCTGGGTGAGGCTTTGGCTGAGCTGGCTCAGTTGCTGGGCGAGCCAGGCATCACGCTTGGCCGCGTCCTGGTTGAACAGCGAGGCCGACAGCGGATGGGCTTCAAGGCTTGGCAGCAAGGCCTGCAACTGGCTGGCGAGTTGCTCCTGTTGTTGCAGGAATTCCTTTTGCTGGGCGATCAGGCCGCCCACTTCGCCACGCAGGTCAGTGAGTTTTTCCTTGAGCACATCCACGGCTTGCTGCGCGTTGGCTTCTTCGCTTTCGTCGTGGCGGGTCAGGCTTTGCAGCATGGCTTCGGGCTGGTGATACGGGTGCTCGACGCTGCCGCACACCGGGCACGGCTGCTCATCCTGCAGCTGGCCGCGCAATTCCTCGACGCTGGCACTGCGGGCCAGGCGCTGGCGCTCCAGCAGTTGCTTGGTGACGGTCAGGGTCTGTTCGGCGACGGCCAACTCGGCCTTGGCCTGCAAGCCGCTCTGGTTCAACAGTTCGCGTTGTTGCTGGGCGAGGGTCTGCTTTTGCGTCAGGGCCTGGCTCTGGCTGTCGAGTTGCTGATGGCTGTTCCACAGCCGCGCCAGGTCCTCAAACGCGCGATGTTGCTTGCGGTTGTCCTGGAGCAGGCTGCCGAGCAACTGGATCTGTTCGGCCACTGCATGGGGTTCGGCGCCGGCTTCGTGGTACAGCAGGTCAAGGGCTTCGCGTTGCTCGGTCCATTTTTCACCGAGACGGGTGGCGCGCTCTTCCAGTTGTGGCAGTTCGGCCTGGCCTTTATTGAGGCGATTGCCGATCAGCATCAGCTGTTGCAAGCGGTCGCGGTAGGCGCTCCAGGCCTCACTCAACGGCGCGAGGGCGGCGCTGCGTTCAAGCTCTGCGGCGAGCCTGTGCAGGCGCTCGGCGACAACTTTCTGCTTGTCGAGCAAGCCGGTCAACGTCGCCTGGCCTTCCACGCAGGCAGCTTCACCCAGCTGTTTCTCTTCGCTGCGTTTGGCCAGCTCGCGGGTCAAGTGGGCGAGGGTGGTTTGCTCCTCGAAGGCCTGGCGCAGCAAGGGCACAGCGTCGGCTTGCTGCTTGAGGGCCTGGGCGAGGGCGGCTTGCACGTCGGCCTGTTGCTGTTGCAGTTGGGTCTGGCGGGTGTGCAGCGCGGTTTGTTGCTCAAGGTGCTGCTGGATCTGCGCGGCAAGGGGCTGCAGTTGCGTGGTCAGTTCGGCCTGGCGGGCGAAGTGGTGACGTTGCGGCGCCAGTTGTTCCAGGCGGCTGAGGTCCAGGCGCTGCGGGCCCTGGCTTGCCCAGTGTTGCTGGGCCTGTTGCAGTTGCTCGACCGCGCCTTGTTGGCGCTCCTGCCATTCCCGCAGTTCCTTCAGCCAGGTGTGCTGCAACTCGAGTTGCTTGAGTTGCACCTGCTGGGTCTTGAGCTGTTGCTGTGCGGAGGCCAGCTGTTCGTCGAGTTCGGCGCGGGCCTCGGGGGCCTGCGGGGTGACGCCGGTGGCCTGGTCCTGCAGGTGTTTGTGGGCGTCCCGGGCGTCCTTGGCCTTGTCGAAGGCGCGGCGACCGAGTTGGGTGTAGAGCGCAGTATCGGTGAGCTTTTCCAGCAGTTCGCTGCGCTCGTTGTCGTTGGCCTTGAGGAACGCGCTGAACTCACTTTGCGCGAGCAACACCGCGCGGGTGAACTGCTCGAAGTTCAGGCCCAGGGCCAACTCCAGCTGGGTCTTGTATTCGGTTTTCTGGCTGGCCAGCAGTTGCTCGCTGTCCAGGTCGATCAGGCTTTGCCGGCTGGCTTGCAGCTTGCCGCTGGCCTTGTCCCGGGCGCGGTTGGCTTCCCAGCGGGCGCGGTAGCGACGGCCACTGACGCCGACAAAATCCACTTCGGCATAACCGCCGCCAGTGCCCCGGCGAATCAGGGTGCGTGGGTCACCGATGGAAATATCGGTGTCGGCATCCGGCATTTTTGCCTGGCCGGTATCGCCCAGGCGCGGCACGGCGCCAAACAGCGCCAGGCACAGCGCATCGAGCAAGGTACTTTTACCGGCGCCGGTGGGCCCGGTAATCGCGAACAGCCCGGCGCTGGCCAGGGGCTCGGCGGTAAAGTCGATTTCAAACGGCCCGGCCAGGGAGGCAAGGTTTTTCAGGCGAATCGCGAGGATCTTCATGGCTGTTCGCCCTCCTGTTGCACTTCCTGGAGCAGCACGGCGAAGTCCTTCAGGGTCTGTTCGTCCACTTCACTGCCGTAGCTTTCCTGCCAGGCGCGGCTGAACAATTCCTGGGGCGTGAGCTGGTCGAGTTCGATCAGGCGGTCTTCCTGGCTGTCTTCACGGCCTCCGCTGCCTGCGTATTCAGCGGCGATGCGCACCAGGCGCACGGCCTTGCCTTGCAGGGCGTTTTCCACCTGCTGGCGCAGGTCGGGTTGCGGTTCGTCGAGGCGCACCCGCACTTCCAGCCACGGTTGGCGCTGGGTTTCGGCCAGCAGGTCGATGTCGGGCAGGTCGGCCAGTTGCTTGAGGATGTCGGCCAGGGGCGCGGCTTCCAGGCGTTGCAGGTTGACCGAGCGCGGGATCAGCCGGGATTCGACGCTGACCAGGGTTTCGCCGTCCAGCTGCACGTCGAGGATCTGGTGCTGGTAGCCGATTTCCGAGAATGACAGCGGAATCGGTGAGCCGCAGTAGCGAATCCGCTCCTCGCCATTCACCCGCTGGGGTTTGTGCAAATGGCCGAGGGCCACATAGCTGACGCTGGCATCGAACAGGCTGGCCGGCAGCGCTTCGGCATTGCCGATGATCAGGCTGCGCTCGGAGTCTTCCGACACCGAGCCGCCGGCCATGTGCGCATGGCTGATGGCAACCAGTGCCTGGCCCGGCTGGCGCTTGGCGTTGGCGGCAGCAATCAGCCACTCGTGAACCTGGCCGATGCCCCGCAGGTAATCGTCCCCCAGTTGTGCGCCGGTCACTTCGGCCGGGCGTAGGAACGGCAATGCCAGGCACCAGCCGGCAATTTCACCGTCGGCACCGGGCAATGGAATCAGCAGGCGTTCGACATCCAGTTGTCCGTCATCCAGCCACAGCACCCGGCCCAATGCGTGGGTGCGCAGGCGGCGCATCAACGGTGCCGGCAGTTCGATGCGCGAGCCGGAGTCGTGGTTGCCGGCGATCATCACGATGGTCAGTGCAGGGTTTTGCTCATGGGCGCCGATGATGAAGTCGTACAGCCGCTCCTGGGCCTTGAGTGGCGGGTTGACCGTGTCGAAAATATCGCCGGCGATCAACAGCACGTCAGGGCGATGCAGGCCCAACTGGCCCAGCAGCCAGTCGAGGAAGCAGGTGTGTTCGAAGTCGCGTTCCTGGCCGTGCAGGTTTTGTCCAAGGTGCCAGTCGGAGGTATGAAACAGACGCAAGGCGATCTCCGTAAAAAAGAGGGTGACCGCTCAAGACAAGGTGGCGGTACGCAGAACCGCCAATTCTACTTTGCAAATGAACCTATTGCGCGTACGCCCTGCTTTTTGTGGTGAGGAGCTTGCTGCGGTGAAGGAGAGTGCTGTGGTGAGGGAGCAAGCTCCCTCACCACAGCAAGCTGTCTCACACTCATTGAGGTGTCTGGCGAAGTTAAACGTCGCGCATCAAAAGGCCGAAACGCAGGTCCATCTCCGCCGGGATCGGCAAATACACCGTATGCCCGTCACCCGGCGCCACCGCGATGGCCTCGCCCTTGGCGTTGTGCAATGAGCCCAGGTCAAAGTGGAAATTCCCCGCCGGGGTCATCAGTTCCAGGTGATTGCCCACGGCAAAACGGTTCTTGACCTTGACCTCGGCCAGTTCGCCGCGCCGTTCACCGGTCAGTTCGCCGACGAACTGCTGGCGTTCGGACACCGAGCTGCCGTTCTGATAGTTCTGATACTCATCGTGCACGTGCCGGCGCAGGAAACCCTCGGTGTAGCCGCGCTGGGCCAGGGATTCGAGGTTGGTCATCAAGCCCCGGTCAAAGTCGCGCCCGGCCACCGCGTCATCAATCGCCTGGCGATATACCTGGGTGGTTCGGGCGCAGTAAAAGTGGGATTTGGTGCGGCCTTCGATCTTCAACGAGTGCACGCCCATGCGCGTCAGCCGCTCGACGTGCTGCACCGCCCGCAGGTCCTTGGCGTTCATGATGTAGGTGCCGTGTTCATCTTCGAAGGCGGGCATCTGTTCGTCGGGGCGATTGGCCTCCTGCAGCAGGAACACCTGGTCGGTGGGCGCGCCGAGGCCCAGGGTCGGCTCGGGCGCATAGTGCTGCACGATGTCGCCGGCGGCGTTTTCCACCGCAGGCGTCGCCTGGTATTTCCAGCGGCAGGCGTTGGTGCAGGTGCCCTGGTTGGCATCCCGCTTGTTCATGTAGCCCGACAGCAGGCAGCGCCCGGAATAGGCCATGCACAGGGCACCGTGCACAAACACTTCCAGCTCCATGGCGGGGACTTGCTGGCGAATCTCGTCGATTTCCTCCAGTGACAACTCCCGGGACAGGATGATCCGGCAGATGCCCTGCGCCTGCCAGAATTCGACGCTGGCCCAGTTCACCGTATTGGCCTGCACCGACAGGTGGATCGGCATGTGCGGGAAGTGCCGGCGCACCAGCATGATCAGGCCCGGGTCGGACATGATCAGCGCATCCGGGCCCATGGCGATCACCGGGGCAAGGTCCTTGAGGAAGGTTTTCAGCTTGGCGTTGTGAGGCGCGATGTTGACCACCACATAGAACCGCTTGCCCTGGGCCTGGGCTTCCTGGATGCCGAGGGCGAGGTTGGCGTGGTCGAACTCGTTATTGCGCACCCGCAGGCTGTAGCGCGGTTGCCCGGCGTAGACGGCATCGGCACCGTAGGCAAAGGCATAACGCATGTTTTTCAGGGTGCCGGCGGGGGCGAGCAGTTCGGGGGCGATAACGGGAGGCATGGGTTCGGGTCGCAAAAGGGCGGCAGGGTAGCCGGGCCGGGTGCGCAGTTTATTGATCCAGGTCTAATAAGTAGGGCACTCGCGGGATTTGCAGTGGACTAAACATCAAGGCGCACATGAGCGCCTGGTGTTTTAGACATGGACCGGACATGAACCAAACCAATCTGCAATTCAAAACCCTGCTGTTACTGCTCGCCCTGGTGACCATCGCGTTTATCTGGATTTTGCTGCCGTTCTACGGCGCGGTGTTCTGGGCGGTGATCCTGGGGATCATCTTTGCGCCGATGCAACGGCGCTTCCAGCAACGTTTTGGCTGGAACCGCAATCTCACATCTCTGGCAACCCTGACGGTGTGCCTGATAATCGCGATTCTGCCGGTGATCATCACCAGTGCCTTGCTGGTGCAGGAGGGCGCGACGCTTTACAAGAACGTCGAGAGCGGCAAGCTCGACGTTGCCGGGTATATCGAGCAGTTCAAGAACTTCCTGCCACCGTATTTCCAGCATCTGCTGGACCGCTTCGGCATGGGCAACCTGGAAGGCCTGCGGGAGAAGATCGTCAAGAGTGCGATGCAGGGCAGCCAGTTTTTTGCGACCCAGGCGTTCAGCTTCGGCCAGGGCACGTTTGATTTCCTGGTGAGCTTTTTCATCATGCTGTACTTGCTGTACTTCCTGCTGCGCGATGGCCCCGAGCTGGTGCGCAAGGTGCGCACCGCGGTGCCGCTGGCCGAACCGCAGAAGCGTCGCCTGCAATTGAAGTTCAACCGGGTGGTGCGTGCCACGGTGAAAGGCAACGTGCTGGTAGCGGTCACGCAAGGCGCGTTGGGTGGTTTGATCTTCTGGTTCCTGGACATTCCCAGCGCGCTGCTCTGGGCGGTGTTGATGGCGTTTCTGTCGCTGCTGCCGGCGGTGGGCGCGGGGATTGTGTGGGGGCCGGTGGCGGCGTACTTCCTGCTGAGCGGGTCGATCTGGCAGGGCGTGGTGCTCGGGTTGTTCGGGGTATTTGTGATCGGGCTGGTGGACAATGTGCTAAGGCCCATCCTGGTGGGCAAGGACACCCGCATGCCGGATTACCTGATCCTTATCTCAACCTTGGGCGGCCTGTCGATCTTTGGCTTGAACGGCTTTGTCATCGGGCCACTGATTGCTGCGTTGTTCATGTCCAGCTGGGCGCTGTTTGTGGAAACCAAACCGCGGGTGCAACTGCCTTAGGCATGAAAGCAATGCGCCATTTTGACCGACAGGGCCTGGGCGGCCGGTAATGAAGTGAGTGGGCCGCTGATGGCTTCGCCATCGCGTACCAGGTACCAGCAGGCGAGCAAGCCAAGCTCCCGCAGAGAGGCGGGAACGGCACTGCCGATGACAGACATGATTTGAATAGTGGGCATGATGACCTCCGATACGCTATGGAGGTGACATTACGGTGCGTAGGCCTTCAGGGAAAATCAACCTGCTCGATAGTCGACATCACTGTTATCGAGCGACCCTCAGTCAGTCGACCACCTGGTCGAGCATATGCACCACTTCCTGTTCACTGAGCAGGCCCTTGCGCACCAGGTTTTCCGTCAGCAAGGACAGGAACTTGGCGTTGCGATGGCCTTCCAGGGCCTTGAGCTCCGTCAGTACGCTATAGACCTTGCTCGAGGTGCAGAGGCCGGCGGTGCGATGTGGGTTTTGCGTGGGCATGGGCAATCGTCCTTGTTGTTATTGGTCGGACAGTGTTGATAGTGGAAGCCTTTTGAGACACAAACATGACAGCGCAGGCCCCGTTCGGGCAAGCGCCTATTGAGATCAATGATGTGGGATTTGGCCACAGCCATTGTCCTTATAACGACCTTGGCGAGATTTATTCAGACCTGCAGGCCAAAAAAAGGCCCCGCTTTTAGGGCGGAGCCTGTTCAGGTGTGTCAGTTGAGGCTTACCAGCCGCGACCGTAATAGCCGTGTGGAGGGCCGTAGTAGCCGCGCGGTGGGCCGTAGTAGACCGGCGCCGGGCGATAATAAACCTGTTGTTGCACATACACAGGCGGTGGCGGTGCGTAGTAGACCGGCGGCGGAGCGGCATACACCGGCTGCGGCTGGACATACACCGGTTGTTGCACGTAGACCGGCCGCGATTGACTGGCGACGATCGAGCCGCCTACCACTGCACCAACAACGGCTCCCAGTGCGAGCGGAGCACCCCAACCACCACCGTGGGCGGAGGCCTGTCCTGCCATAGCGAGTGCGCCGATCAGCAAGGCGATCTTGGGGAGTTTACGAATCATGGTCATTCCTCGGTTAGCCCCTGCGCTCATGGTCTGCAATCAATCGACTCAAGGATTGTCGCGGGGATACTTTTAAGACAGCGTATTTCTAAAAAACAGCACAGCCGATAGGTAAAGGTTGTGTAAGGTCTGTATCGATTGGCTTACACAAGTGGCCGGGCACAGTGCGTATGATCCATGACAACCCGCCGGCGCGGGTATTCCGTCTATCCGAAACCGCCTCTGGAATGGCTTCAAGGAGTTACCGATGCAGATGAACCCCAACAAGGACACCCAACTGTGCATGTCACTGTCGGCGCGCCCCGGGAACTTTGGCCTGCGCTTTCATAACCACCTGTACGAGCAGTTGGGGTTGAATTTCTACTACAAGGCCTTCAGTAGCCAGGACCTGCCTGGCGCCGTCGGTGGCATTCGGGCCTTGGGCATTCGGGGTTGTGGCGTGTCGATGCCGTTCAAGGAAGCCTGTATTGCCCTGGTGGATGAGCTGGACGATTCGGCGCGGGCCATTGCGTCAATCAATACCATCGTCAACACCGACGGGCATTTGAAGGCCTACAACACCGATTACATTGCCATCGAGCAACTGCTGCACAAGCACCAGGTGCCCAAGGACTCGACCTTCGCCCTGCGCGGCAGCGGCGGCATGGCCAAGGCGGTGGCCAGTGCCTTGCGCGATGGCGGCTACGCCAAGGGCGTGATCGTGGCGCGCAATGAAGAAGCGGGCCGGGCGCTGGCCCAGAGCCTGGGGTATGAGTGGCAGGCGCAGTTGGGTGCCTTGCGCCCGCAGATGCTGGTCAACGTGACGCCGATTGGCATGACCGGAGGGGCGGAAGCGGATCAGTTGGCGTTTGAAGCTGACGCGGTTGATGCGGCCGAGACGGTCTTCGATGTGGTGGCGATTCCCTCGGAAACCCCACTGATCCTGCGTGGACGGGCCCAGGGCAAACGAGTGATCACCGGTTTGGAAGTGATCGCCATCCAGGCGTTGGAGCAGTTCGTGCTGTACACCGGCGTGCGGCCGACGGATGAACAGTTTCAGGCGGCGGTGGCATTTGCCCGGAGCTGAGCATCACCGCTGGCGGTGTGGAGAGTGAGCTTGCTGTGGCGAGGGAGCTTGCTCCCGCTGGGTTGCGCAGCAGCCCCAAGAAAATGGGAGCGCTACGCACTCCAGCGGGAGCAAGCTCCCTCGCCACAAAAGCTCCATCACCACAGAAGCCCACTCACCACAAACATTATTCGAGCCGCGAAAGGCGCTCTTCCAGCGCCGCAATCCGCGCTTCCAGCTCTTCGATACGCTCCAGGGAAACCCCACTTCCCGCACCACGCTCCACCGGATTCCCACGCGCCGCCAGGATCGCTTCAATGTCCGCCGGGTCGCCCAGGGCGTGCATGTACCGATCTTCCCGCTGCCCCGACTGACGCGGCACCAACAACGCCAGCCCACGGGCAATCAGGCGTTCCAGTTGATGCACCACCTGCTCGGCGTCTTCAAAGTCATGCATGCGCCCGCTCCGGGTCAGCAGTTCGTTGACCGTCTGCGGCCCCCGCAGGAACAGCAACCCGCTGAGAATCACCTGGGCCGGCACCAGCTCCAGCGCCTTGTCCACCCGATGCTCCCAGCGGTCGGCGCGGCTGCCCATCACCAGCCGGGTAAACCCGCGGCCTTCCAGGGCCCGCAGGCTCTGGCCAACCTGGCCCTGGCTGAGGTTCATCACCGGTTCGCGGCTGGTTTTCTGGTTACAGGCGATCACCAGCGCGTTGAGGGTCAACGGGTAGGTTTCGGGGCTGGTGGCCTGTTTTTCGATCAGGCAGCCAAGGATGCGGATTTCCGTGCTGTTCAGGCGCGGTTCTTCGGAAGTGGTGTCGTGCTCGGTGGTCATCGCGCTTTCCCTAATGCAGTGAGCTCACTAGCCTAATCCTGAAAAAATAAAAGACAAGCGGCGCCGGTGGCCGGCATGTCTATAATCGCGGCTGTTTCAAACCCTGCCACAACTGTCGAGACTGTCATGACTATTTCCCTGTACGCCGCTTCCCTCCCGGTCTTCAAGCAAATGCTCAACGCCCTGAGCGATGTGCTGAACAAGGCCGAGGCCCACGCCACCGCCAAGAACATCGACCCGAACGCCTTCCTGCAGGCACGCCTGTACCCGGACATGTTCCCGCTGGTGCGTCAGGTGCAGATCGCCGTCGACTTCGCCAAAGGCGTTTCTGCCCGCCTGGCTGAAATCGAAGTTCCGAAATACGACGATACAGAAGTCACCTTCGCCGACCTGCAAGCGCTGATCGCCAAGGTCCTGGCGTTTATCGACACCATCACCCCGGCCCAGGTCGACGGTAAAGAAGGCATCGAGATCATCACTCGCCCTGGCACCCCGAAAGAGAAGCGCTTCAGCGGCCAGTCGTACCTGCTGAGCTACGGCCTGCCGCAGTTCTTCTTCCACGTCACCACCGCTTACGCCTTGCTGCGTCACAACGGCGTGGAAGTGGGCAAGCGCGACTACATGGGCGCGTTCTAAGCCTTGTAATAAAAAAGCCCGGGGCGGTTCATTCACGAACTGCCCCGGGCTTTTTTTGTGCGCGCAAGGTCTACGCGGCTTGTTCTTCCTTGCCCAGGCATGCGGCAGCGGTGAACAACACATCGGTGGACGAGTTCAGTGCGGTCTCCGCCGAGTCCTGCAACACGCCGATGATGAAGCCCACGGCCACCACCTGCATGGCGATTTCGCTGGGAATGCCGAACAGGCTGCACGCCAGCGGGATCAACAGCAGCGAGCCCCCGGCAACCCCCGACGCGCCGCAGGCACACACCGCCGCGACCACGCTGAGCAGCACGGCGGTGGGGATGTCCACGGCAATGCCCAGGGTGTGCACGGCGGCCAGGGTCAGCACGGTGATGGTGATGGCTGCGCCGGCCATATTGATGGTGGCGCCCAGCGGGATCGACACCGAGTAGGTGTCTTCATGCAGGCCCAGGCGCTTGCTCAACGCCAGGTTGACCGGAATGTTGGCCGCCGAACTGCGGGTGAAAAACGCGGTGATCCCGCTTTCCCGCAGGCACATCAGCACCAGCGGGTAAGGGTTGCGGCGCAGCTTCCAGAACACGATGGCCGGGTTGATCACCAGCGCGACGAACAGCATGCAGCCGATCAACACCAAAAGCAGGTGTGCGTAGCCCAGCAGGGCGCCGAAGCCGGACGTGGCGAGGGTCGAGGCCACCAGGCCGAAAATCCCCAGGGGCGCGAAGCGGATCACCATGCGCACGATCAGCGTGACGCCGTTGGACAGGTCCCCCAGCACGGTGCGGGTGGTGTCGCTGGCATGGCGAATGGCGATGCCCATGCCGATGGCCCACGCCAGGATACCGATGAAATTGGCGTTCATCAGCGCGCTGACCGGGTTGTCCACCACGCTCAGCAACAGGCTTTGCAACACATCACCGATACCGCCGGGAGGGCTGACGGCCACATCGTGGGTGGCCAGCACCAGCGAGGAGGGGAACAGCGTGCTGGCGATCACCGCGACCACGGCGGCAGCGAACGTGCCCAGCAGGTACAGGAACAGGATCGGGCGGATATGGGTTTCCTGGCCGTGCTTGTGGCTGGCAATCGAGGCCATCACCAGCACAAATACCAGGATGGGCGCGACGGCCTTGAGCGCCGAGACAAAGACCTTGCCAATAAACCCGGTGGCTTGTGCGACGTCGGGCAACAGCAGGGCCAACAGGATACCGGCGATCAGGCCGATGACAATTTGGGTGACCAGGCTGATAGACATCAGGCGTTGAAAGAGGGAAGGGGCAGCAGTCATAAAAAGGTTGTCTCTGGTTTTTTTAATAGATGCAGCTAGGCAGCATGAATCTGGCAGGGGCGAAGTCTAACATCTGTAGGAAACGTCTAATCCGGGTGCGGCGTTCCGTCACCACGATGGGACACATTCTGTTAACATTGCCCATCCTCTTATTTCTTCTCTATCAGCGGGCCCTCCGGGCTGTCGTTGATGTCGCTGTTTTCTGGAGTTTTTGATGTTGTTTCCGATCCTGCTGTTGTCGGCAGCCGGTTTTACCGTGCTGACCACAGAGTTCATCATCGTCGGCCTGTTGCCTTCCATCGCCCGCGACCTCGACGTGAGCGTGTCCCAGGCCGGGTTGCTGGTGACGTTGTTCGCCTTCACCGTGGCGGCGTTTGGCCCGTTCCTCACCGCATATTTCGCCCGGTTCGAGCGCAAGCGGCTGTTTATCACGATCCTGATCATGTTCGGCCTGGCCAACACTCTGGCGGCGATGGCCTCGAATATCTGGGTCATGTCCCTGGCCCGGTTGATCCCGGCGCTGGGGCTGCCGGTGTTCTGGGCCCTGGCCAGCGAGACAGCGGTGGACATTGTGGGGCCGGATTTCGCCGGCCGCGCGATTGAAAAAATCGGCTTCGGCATCGTGTGTGCCACGGTCTTCGGGATCCCGGTGGGCACGCTGATTTCCGATATGTTCGGCTGGCGCACCGCCTTTGGCATTCTTGCGGTGGTGGCGTTCGCCAAGGCCCTGCTGCTGTTTATCTACCTGCCGAAGACCCGGGCAAAGCACGACCAGGTCAGCCTGCGCTCGCAGTTCAAGATCTTGCGCAGCCCGCTGATGCAGGGCCATATCCTGCTGTCGATCCTGGTGTTCAGCGGGATGTTCACCGCCTACACCTACCTGGCAGACATTCTCGAACGCCTGGCGGGTTTTGACGGCACGGTAGTGGGCTGGTGCCTCATGGGCTTTGGCGCGGTCGGCCTGATCGGCAACTCTTTGGGCGGGCGCATGGTCGACCGTCATCCGCTGATTGCGTCGATGGTGTTCTGCGGTTTCATGATCGCCGGCATGGTGGCGCTGGTGCCCGCCATCCATTCCACGATCGGGTTGGCGGCGGCGATGGCGGTATGGGGCGTGACCCAGGCGGCATTGTTTCTGGTCAGCCATGTGCGACTGATGAAGGCCGCACCCCATGCGCCGGCGTTTGCCGCCTCGTTGAACATTGCCGGGGCCAACCTGGGGATTGGCCTGGGGGCGCTGGTGGGCGGGCACGTGATCGACACCCTGGGCCTGGGCAGCCTCGGGTTTGCCGCGGCGGGCTTTATCCTGTTGTCGATCCTGCTGGCGCTGTGGCTGATGACCGCCAAGACCCGCGCCGTCAGCGCCTGAGCCTTCAGGGCAGGGAAGTGAACAGCTCCCGTCTGGCACCTTCGGTAATCGCCACGATGCCGGGGTGCTTGACCTTGCGCTCCACCGAGATTGCATAAAACGATTCGGTCACCGCATCCGTCTGGCCGATCAGCGCCACGCCATACTGGCGCTCCACCTCGTCGGCAATCACGCTCGGCGCGATAAAAATCCCGCTGCCGGATTGGCCAAAGGCCTGCATCAACGCGCTGTCGTCAAATTCCCCGACAATCCGTGGCTGGATCTGCTGCTCGGCAAACCAGCGCAGCAAACGGCTGCGCACCACCGTCTCCGCCCCCGGAATCAACAGCGGCGCACCCTGCAGGCATTGTGGGAAATCGCCGCGATGCTGGTCAGCCAATGCCTGGGTTGCGAAAAAGCTGATGCCGCATTCCCCCAGCTTCTGGCTGTAGCCCTTGATGTCCAGGTGCGGCGGCATCGGGCTGTCGGAGATCACCAGGTCCAGGCGCTGGATCGCCAGGTCCGCCAGCAAGCGTTCGAGTTTGTCTTCACGGCAGGTGATGCGGATCGGCTCGCTCAACTCCATGGTTGGCGCAATCAGCCGATAGACGATGGACTTGGGCACCACATCCGCGACGCCAACCCGGAACAGGATCTGCTGCTCATTGGGCTGGGTGCGCAACATCGCTTCAAGCTCATTGCCCAGCTGGAACATCTGCTCGGCATAGGGCAGCGCCTGGCGCCCGGCTTCGGTCAGCTCCAGCTGGCGCCCGACCTTCTGGAACAATGCCACGCCAAAGGTCTGTTCCAGCAGGCTGATCTGCCCGCTGATGGTCTGCGGCGTGAGGTTCAGTTGCTCGCAGGCGCGCACGATGCTGCCGGTCTTGGCGACGACCCAGAAGTAGTGCAGTTGTCGGTAATTGAGCATGGCGGCCAATACTTCGTGAAAACCGAAGTATAAACGAAAAAAATACGAATTTTCCTGAAGTGTTCCCCTGCATAGAATGCGTCGCTATCGAGGGGCCACTACTTGGACCCGAAGGTTCTAACGAGGAACGCATCATGAAACTCAATTCCCTGGGCGCAACGGCGTTACTTGGGCTTTCATTAGTCATGCTCAGTGGCTGTGACCAAGCGGAAAAAAGCGCGCAACAACTGCTGGGCAAGGCCACCGAGTCGGCCAAGCAAGTGATTGACGACACCCACCAGGCCGCCGAACAGGCGTTGAGTGACGCGACCAAGGGCTTGATCGCACCGCCGCAAGGCAAGCCGGACAAGCCGGAACAGGAAGACAGCAAGGCTGAGTCCACCTCCCAAGAAACCTGATACCCGCACACAACACCAGGAATGACCTATGGAATACCTTTTACAACTGGCCGCCAGCCCGACCGCGTGGATCGCACTGGCCACCCTGATCGTCATGGAGATCGTGCTGGGGATCGATAACCTGATCTTTATCTCGATTCTCACCAACAAGTTGCCGGTGAAGCACCGGGCCAAGGCCCGCCGCATCGGCATCAGCATGGCATTGATCCTGCGTCTGGGCCTGTTGAGCACCATCGCCTTTATCGTGCAGCTGACCGAGCCGGTCATCGACATCCTGGGGCAGTCGTTCTCCTGGAAAGACATGATCCTGATCGCCGGTGGCCTGTTCCTGGTGTGGAAGGCCACCACCGAGATCCATCACAGCATGGACCCCGAGAAGGAGCATGTGGACACCGGCGCGCCGAGCGTGACCCTGGGCTTCGCCTCGGCGATTGGCCAGATCCTGCTGCTGGACATGGTGTTTTCCATCGACAGCATCATCACCGCCGTGGGCATGACCGAGCACTTGCCGATCATGATCATTGCCGTGGTGGTCTCGGTGATCGTGATGCTGGTGGCGGCCGAGCCGCTGGCCAAGTTCATCAACGACAACCCGACCATCGTGATGTTGGCCCTGGGCTTCCTCATCATGATCGGTATGACGCTGATCGCCGAAGGTTTCGGCGCCCATGTGCCAAAAGGCTATGTGTATGCGGCCATGGCGTTCTCGGCGGCTATCGAATGCCTGAACATGATGCGACGCAACCGGCATAAACGGCTTGCTGCCAAACACTAAGGGCTGAACATAAGGGCCGACTGCATGCAGTCGGCCTTTTGCTGTCTGCTAGAATCCGCCCACTTGACGCCTTGAGGGATACCCATGAACGAGCCGATTCGCCTGACCCAATACAGCCACGGTGCTGGTTGCGGTTGCAAGATCTCACCTCAGGTACTGGAAGTGATCCTCGCCGGCAGTGGCGCACAGAACCTCGACCCCAAGCTCTGGGTAGGCAACGCTTCGCGCGATGACGCGGCGGTGTACGCCATCGACGAGGAGCGCGGCGTGGTGTCCACCACCGACTTTTTCATGCCGATCGTCGATGACCCCTTCGACTTCGGCCGCATTGCCGCCACCAATGCCATCAGCGATATCTATGCGATGGGCGGCGATCCGTTGATGGCCATCGCGATTCTCGGCTGGCCGGTCAACGTGCTGGCTCCGGAGATTGCCCGGGAAGTGATTCGCGGCGGCCGTTCCGTGTGTGACGCTGCCGGGATTCCCCTGGCCGGCGGCCACTCCATCGACGCCCCGGAGCCGATCTTCGGCCTGGCCGTCACCGGGCTGGTGGAAAAGCGCCACATGAAGCGCAACGACACCGCCACCGCCGGTTGCCAACTGTACCTGACCAAACCCCTGGGCATCGGCATCCTCACCACGGCCGAGAAGAAGGGCAAGCTGCGCGAGGCCGACGTGGGCCTGGCCCGTGACTGGATGTGCACCCTCAACAAACCCGGCAGCCGTTTTGGCAAGCTGGCCGGTGTCACGGCCATGACCGACGTCACCGGTTTCGGCCTGTTGGGCCACCTGGTGGAAATGGCCGACGGCAGCCAATTAACTGCCCGCATCGAATACGAAAAAGTCCCACGCCTGCCCGGGGTTGAGTACTACCTGGAGCAGGGCTGCGTCCCCGGCGGCACCTTGCGCAATTTCGACAGCTACGCCAGCAAGCTGGGGCGCCTGAACGAACTGCACAAGCGCGTGCTGTGCGACCCGCAAACCAGCGGCGGGCTGCTGGTGGCGGTCACCCCCGAAGGCAATGCCGAATTCCTCGCCGTGGCGGCGGAGCTGGGCCTGAACCTTGAGCCGATCGGCGAACTGGTTGAGCGACAGACCAACGCGGTAGAGGTGTTCTGATGCCCATCGACATCACCGATTACCGCGATATCTTTCTCAACGACCGGCCGATGATGGATACCCGCGCGCCGATCGAGTTCATCAAGGGCGCGTTTCCCGGGGTGGTCAACCTGCCGTTGATGACCGACGACGAGCGCGAACGGGTGGGCACCTGTTACAAGCAGCAAGGCCAGCAGGCGGCCATTGTTCTCGGGCACGAACTGGTGTCCGGGGCGATCAAGGCCGAACGTATCGAACACTGGGCGCGTTTTGCCCAGGCCAATCCGGATGGTCTGCTGTACTGCTTTCGCGGCGGGATGCGTTCGCAGATTGCCCAGCAATGGTTGAAAACCGAGGCGGGTATCGACTATCCGCGAGTGGGCGGTGGCTACAAGGCCATGCGGACTTTCCTGCTCGACACGGTTGAAAGCGCCACTGCGCAATGCGACTTCGTACTGTTGGGCGGCATGACCGGTACCGGCAAGACCGAAGTGCTCGGCCAGTTGAACAACGCCCTGGACCTGGAAGGCCACGCCAACCATCGCGGTTCCAGCTTCGGCAAACGCGCCACGGCGCAACCTTCCAACATCGACTTCGAAAACCGCCTGGCGGTGGACCTGCTGAAAAAGCGCGCCGCCGGTATCGAGCAGTTTGTGGTCGAGGATGAGAGCCGCATGATCGGCAGCTGCGCGCTGCCGTTGCCCTTGCACAAAGGCATGCAGGGCTTCCCGATGGTCTGGCTGGAAGACAGCGTTGAAGGCCGGGTGGAGCGCATCCTGAAGGATTATGTGGTGGATCTTTGCGCCGAGTTTGTCGCGGTGTTTGGCGACACTGGCCAGGAACTGTTTGCCGAGCGCCTGACCCAGAGCCTGGGCAATATCCACAAGCGCCTGGGCGGCGAGCGGTTTGCGCGGTTGCACGCGATCATGCAGGAAGCATTGGCAGAACAAGCCAGCAGCGGCGCGGTGGATTTGCACCGCGGCTGGATTGAAGGGCTGTTGCGTGAGTACTACGACCCGATGTATGCGTTCCAGCGGGAAAGCAAAGGCGCACGCATCGAGTTTGCGGGAGAGCAAGCGGCGGTGGTGGAGTATTTCCGGGACAGGCTCGCTCGGCGTACGTGATTGATTGAGTTGGCCGGCCCTTTCGCGAGCAAGCCCGCTCCCACATTCGACCGCGTTTATCCTGTAGGAATGCGGTCGAATGTGGGAGCGGGCTTGCTCGCGAAAGAGGCCCTCGAGTTCACTCGATCACTACAGGATAAACGCCCCGATCAGCCCACACACCACCCCCATCAGCATCGTCAGCCCGGCCACGGTCACCAGTACCCGCGCATCGAAATCCTTGCGCAGCATCAGCAGCGACGGCAGGCTCACGCTCGGCAGGGTCATCAGCAAGGCCACGGCCGGGCCGGTGCCCATGCCGAGGGTCATCATGGTCTGCACGATGGGGATTTCGGCGGCGGTCGGGATCACGAACAACGTGCCGACAATCGCCAGAGGCACCAGCCACACCAGGCTGTTGGCCATGGCGCCGTCAACGTGGGGAAACAGCCAGACCCGCGCCGCGCCAAGGATCAGCACCGCCAGGATGTACACCGGAATCGTGCTCCAGAACAGCTGCCACAGGGTGCGCAGCCAGCGGGTCAGGAAAGGTTCGGTTTCGGCATGGCTGGCCTGGGCCACGGCGTCGAGCGCGGCTTCCGGTACCTGCTCCGGCCGCGCGATGCGTTGCGCCACCAGCGAAACACCCACCACCAGCACGATCCCGGCCACCAACCGCAGCGCGGTAAAGCCCCAGCCCAGCACAAAGCCCATGAACACCAGTGTCGCCGGGTTCAGCACCGGGTTGGCAATCCAGAACGCCAGCGCCGCGCCGACCGAGACTTTCTGCCGACGCATACCGGCCGCCACCGGAGCGGCGCAGCAACTGCACATCATCCCCGGCAGGGCGAACAGCCCGCCACGCAGGGTAGATCCCAGCCCGGCACGGCCAAACAGGCGCAGCAGCCAGTCCCGTGGGATCAGCACTTGCAGCAATGAGCCGAGAATGACCGCCAGCACCGCAGCCTTCCAGATCGCCAGGAAATACACCTGGGCATAGGCCAGCGCGGCGGCCAGTGGCGCGCTTTGCTGGTCGTTGAGAATCGAGGCGCCGATGCTGTGGTTGTCTGCCGCGATAAACGCCTTGGCGTAGTAGGGCGACCATTTCACGTAGTAGAGGCCGACGCAGGCCACCAGCAGGAACAGCGCTGGTTTCCACCAGAAGGACCAGCCCCGGGCAGGCTGGGTGGAGGAGAGGTTGGACATGTAGATGATCCGCAGGTGAGTCAATAGCGCAACATCATACGCTGTACAAGGCCGCCTCCGAAGCACTGTGGCGAGGGAGCGGTCAGATATCGGCGCTGACTTGCGTTGCGTCCGGGCAAGTCTGCTGGCCATTGTCCAGGCCTTGCTTGTAGTTGCGGCTGAGCAGCGAGGCCTTGCCGTTGTGCCAGGTCAGGGTCAACACATACAAGCTATCGAAATCGCTGCCGGACCAATCGTCGGTAATCACATGTTTTTCACCGACGGCCTCGCTTGCCACCTTGTTGATCAAGTCCGGCAGATACCCATGGGACCAGGCAGTGTAGATGACGGCGTTGTGGTATTTGTCTTCCACCAGTTCGTCAGCGAGGGCGCTGGTGTCATTGGCCGAGAACTTGATGTTGACCGGCAACCCGAGCTTGATCGCGCTGGGGCTGATGGTCATCAACGGGCGGATGTAGCTGTAGGAGTTGTCTTTCTCGCCTTCCTCGACATTGCGGGTCGGGTTGGGTGCGAACACGTAGTTGGCGTTGCCGAATTTTTCCGGCAGCACGGTGGCCAGGTTCATCGCACGGTTAAGCCCCTGGCAGTTGAGTTGGCCGAGGCCCCCGGCAGGTTTCTCCCCATGGCGCAGGAACACCAGGGTTTGCACGCCGTCGACCGGCTGGGCGCGGCTGATCCGCGATTCCAGGCTAAGGCCGACCGCGGCGCTCACCAGCAATACCGGCAGCAGGATGTAAGAGTAGCGTTTGAAGCGTTTCGCAAGGCACAGAGGCTTGATGGTCATGATGGTTCTAAGTCTCGGTGCAGGGATTCAGGGCAAGCAAGCCCAGCCATCGGGCGCTCTTTAAGAGTTCCCCAAGGCAGTTTGGTTCGTTTCGCGGGGGAGATGGGGCGGCATCCTTGCCGTGTGCAGGAGATTAACCCGCCGATGTTGCTGAATTAAGACGGATGCACGATAGGCACTGAACCACTACTCTCCTACTTTTATCAGGAGTCCCATGATGAACTCACTTTCAGACTTCCCCATCACCGCCAAATGGCCTGCCCGGCATCCCGAGCGTCTGCAGCTGTATTCGTTGCCCACGCCCAACGGGGTCAAGGTGTCGATCATGCTCGAGGAAATCGGCCTGCCCTACGAGGCGCACAAGGTCAGTTTCGAGACCCAGGACCAGCTTTCCAGCGAGTTCCTGTCGCTGAACCCCAACAACAAGATTCCGGCGATCATCGACCCCAATGGCCCGAGCGGCCAGGCGCTGGGGCTGTTCGAGTCGGGCGCGATCCTGATCTACCTCGCCGAGAAGAGCGGTGAATTGCTTCCCGAAGACCCGGCGATGCGTTACGAGACGATCCAGTGGCTGATGTTCCAGATGGCCGGTATCGGACCGATGTTCGGCCAGGTGGGGTTCTTCAACAAATTCGCCGGCGCGGCCTATGAAGACAAGCGCCCGCGCGATCGCTACGTCGCCGAGTCGCGCCGCTTGCTGGAGGTGCTGGAAAAGCGCCTGTTGGGCCGCACCTGGATCATGGGTGACGAGTACAGCATCGCCGATATCGCCACCTTCCCGTGGGTTCGCAACCTGATCGGCTTCTATGAGTCTGGCGACCTGGTGGGTATTACCGACTTCCCGAACGTACTGCGGGCCCTGGACGGGTTCGTCGCCCGGCCGGCGGTGATCCGTGGCTTGAACATCCCAGCATAAGGACCGGCATGGCTTCTTTCGACTTCAAACAACTGGACGTTTTCAGCAGCGTGGCCGTCAAGGGCAACCCGTTGGCCGTGGTGCTGGGCGCCGACAGCCTGAGCGACCAGCAGATGGCGGATTTCGCCAACTGGACCAACCTCAGCGAAACCACCTTCCTGCTCAAGCCCCGTGATCCACGAGCGGACTACCGCGTAAGGATCTTCACGACCCTCAAGGAATTGCCGTTTGCCGGCCATCCGACCCTGGGCAGTTGCCATGCCTGGTTGCTGGCCGGTGGCCAACCCGCTGGGGAGGAGATCATCCAGGAGTGTGAGATCGGCCTGGTGCGCATCCGCCGCCAGGGCGATGAACTGGCGTTTATCGCGCCACCGTTGCTGCGTTCCGGCCCGCTGGAAGCTGAATTGGTCGAGCGCGTGCGTCGGGCCCTGGACCTTGAGCCCGGTGCGATTTTGCGCAGCCAGTGGGTGGATAACGGCGCGGGCTGGCTGGCGGTGATGCTGGCGGATCGCGAGCAGGTACTGGCACTGCGGCCTGACTATTCGCAGTTGCAGGGCTTGGCCCTGGGCGTGATCGCCCCGTGGAACCCCGAGCGGGATGGCGATGAGGCGCAGTTTGAGGTGCGGGCCTTTATTGCCGGCGACGGCGCTCCGGAAGATCCGGCCACCGGCAGCCTGAACGCCGGTGTCGCCCAGTGGTTGCTGGGCGAGGGTTTGGCGCCCAGTTGCTATGTGGTCAGCCAGGGCACCGCCATGGGCCGCGCCGGGCGAATCCGCGTTGAACACAGCGGCGAGGAAATCTGGGTCGGCGGCGCGGTTGCCGTTTGCATTGAAGGCCGTCTACAGCTGTAGATCAATGCAATTGTTACCAAGCCTGCAATAAACTGTTCCGCACTTGGCGTTTGTGCTCTGCGGTGCACGAGGCATAAGCTTTCGCCCCAAAGATTTTTGGCCTGCCTTTTTTCAGGAGCATCAATGTCCAGCCAATTCCCCGAAGCCCGTCCACGCCGCCTGCGCCGCTCCCCGGAGTTGCGTGGCCTGTTCCAGGAAAGCGAATTCACCCTCAATGACCTGGTGCTGCCGATCTTCGTTGAAGAAGAAATCGACGACTTCGTGCCGATCACCAGCATGCCCGGGGTGCAGCGCATTCCCGAGTCGAAGCTGGCCGGCGAGATCGAACGCTATGCGAAAGCCGGGATCAAGTCGGTGATGACCTTCGGCGTATCCCACCACCTGGACGCCTCAGGCAGTGACACCTGGCAAGAGCGTGGCCTGGTGTCGCGCATGTCCTCGATCATCAAGGATGCGGTGCCGGAAATGATCGTGATGTCCGACACCTGCTTCTGCGAGTACACCGACCACGGCCATTGCGGCGTGATGCACGGCGCCGAAGTCGACAACGACCGCACCCTGGTCAACCTTGGCAAGCAAGCTGTGGCTGCCGCTCGTGCCGGTGCCGATGTGATCGCGCCGTCTGCCGCGATGGACGGGCAGGTCCAGGCCATTCGCCGGGCCCTGGATGAAGCAGGCTTCAGCCATATCCCGATCATGGCCTATTCCACCAAGTTCGCCTCGGCGCTCTACGGCCCGTTCCGCGAAGCCGGCGGCAGCGCGCTGAAGGGCGATCGCAAGAGCTACCAGATGAATCCGATGAACCGCCGCGAAGCGGTGCGCGAATCGTTGCTGGATGAGCAAGAAGGTGCGGACGCGCTGATGGTCAAGCCGGCCGGCGCGTACCTGGACATCATCCGCGACATCCGCGAAGCCTCGCGTTTGCCGGTGGCGGCGTATCAGGTCAGCGGCGAGTACGCGATGATCAAGTTCGGCGCCCAGGCGGGCGCGATCGACGAAGCCCGCGTAGTGCGGGAAACCCTGGGCTCGATCAAGCGCGCCGGTGCGGACTTGATCTTCACCTACTTCGCGATGGACCTGGCACTCGCCGGGATCTAAGTAACCTGTGGCGAGGGAGCTTGCTCCCGCTGGGGCGCGCAGCGGCCCTGAAAATGGGCCTGCTGCGCAGTCCAGCGGGAGCAAGCTCCCTCGCCACAGAAGGCTGTTCGCGGCTGCTTGCAACTTAGCGCTGGGCAAACGCCAGGTTCAGCCCCAACCCCGCAAACGCCGCTGCAAAACTGCGGCGCAGCCAGTTCTGTACACGTGGCGATTCGATCACCGCGCGGCGGAACACATTGGCCAGCAGGCCATAAATCACAAACACCGCAAACGTCATCGCCATGAATACACTGCTCAGCAACAGCATTTGCAGGGCCGGTGCGCCCGCGCCCGGGGTGACGAATTGCGGCAGGAACGCCAGGAAGAAAATCGTCAGCTTGGGGTTCAGAATATTCAGCAACAGGCCTCGCACCATCAGGCTGTGGGCGCTGGAAATCGTCGGTGCGTCGTTCATGGCAAAGGCCGAGCGGTCCCGCCAGGTGGCATAGGCGAGGTACAGCAAGTAGGCGGCCCCGGCATACTTGAGGGCTTCGAACGCCAGGGCGCTGGTATGCAGCAGGGCGGACAGCCCAAGCACGGAGGCCAACAAGTGCGGAACGATCCCGGCGGTGCAGCCCAGCGCGGCGAACACACTGGCGCGCTTGCCGGCGGTCAGTCCGGTGGACACGGTGAAGATCACGCCGGTGCCGGGAATGAGCACGACGATCAGGCAGGTGATCAGGAAGTTCAGGCTAAGCATGGCATTCAAACTCCTTGTAGGAACGACGGGTGCCTGATCCTTTCACGTCCTGGTTTTTTTGGCGAGAGCAGCAGGTCGGCGAACCCCGGTTAGACTTACCGGTCGATATCTGCCAAGACTGGCCCATTGTCGCCCAAGGAAGCCCCATGCGTTCATCTCGCCTCATCCTGTGCCTTACCACCTTATTGGTACTGGCCGGCTGCTCCAGCCAGCGCACCCAGCAACTGCCGGAGCGCAGCGAAGCCGAGGTGAAAGCGCAGATCGTGCGGCTGATGCCGGCCAGCGTGCCGGATCGTGGCGGCTGGGCCCAGGACATCTACACCGCCTTCAACACGCAGAAAATCTACCCCGGTACGGAGAACATCTGCGCGGTATTGGCCGTGACCGAGCAGGAGTCCACCTATCAGGTCGACCCGCCGGTCCCGAACATGGGCAAGATCGCCCAGGACGAGATCCTGCGGCGCGCCGCTAAAGTCCATGTGCCGGCGGTATTGGTGCGCACGGCACTGCAACTGCGCTCGCCCACCGGCAAGTCCTACGCCGAGCGCTTGAACGCTGCGCGCACCGAGCGGGATTTGAGTGGAATCTTTGACGACTTCATCAGTGTCGTGCCCTTGGGCAATACGCTGTTTGGCGGCTTCAACCCGGTGCATACCGCAGGCCCGATGCAGGTCAGCATCGACTTCGCACAGAAGCAGGCCCGGGATTATCCCTACACCGTGGATGGCAGCATCCGCCGGGAAGTGTTTACTCGCCGAGGCGGCATGTACTTTGGTATCACCCATTTGCTGGGTTACCCGGTGCACTACGACCAGATGCTGTACCGCTTCGCCGATTTCAATGCCGGTTGGTACGCCAGCCGCAACGCCGCATTCCAGGCAGCGGTCAGCCGAGTCTCGGGCGCCAATCTGGCGTTGGATGGCGACCTGATCAACTACGGCTCGTTCCTGCCGGGCACCACCGAGCTGGCAGTGCGCTCACTGGGCAAGGCGCTGGACATGCGCAACCCGAGCATCCGCAGCCAGCTGGAGCAGGGCGAGCGCCTGGATTTTGAAGACACTACCCTGTACCAGCGGGTGTTCGCCCTGGCCGACAAGGCCGCCGGCAAACCGGTGCCGCGGGCGATCCTGCCGGGCATCGTGCTGAAAAGCCCGAAGATCACCCGCAACCTCACCACGGCCTGGTTTGCCAAGCGCGTGGATGAGCGTTATCAGCGCTGCATGAAGCGTTAGGCTTATCACCGGGGATTTACCGGGCTGATGTTGATGGTCCGGATGGCTGCGGTGGGATACACCTCCAGCCTTGTCCCCAAGGAAGAACCTGACATGACTGCCCATGCCATCCCCGAAGGCTTTACTCCACTGCGTCGTAGCAGCCCACTCCTGGACCTGCTTGGCCCGGTGTATAGCCGAGGTGAAGGCTTGCAGCTGGAAATCGGCCTGCGCGCCGACAACCGCCACGCCAACGGACGCGGCACCGTGCACGGTGGCGTGCTGGCCACCCTGGCGGATGTGGGCATGGGCTACGCCATGGCGTTTTCCAGCGAGCCGCCGCTGCCGTTGATCACGGCGAGCATGACCCTGGACTATCTCGGCGCGGTGCAGGTAGGGGAGTGGGTCGAGGTGCGTCTGGAGCATCACAAGCGCGGGCGGCAGATGGCGTTTGCCACGGTCAGCGTGCAGGTCGGGGAGAAGGTGGTGGTGCGGGCAAATGCGGTGTTTGCGGTGCCCCAGGCGCGGGACTGACCGATAAAGAAAAGGCCCGGTTTTCGTGGAACCGGGCCTTTTCCATGTTGCTCTTTGAAATCAGCTGCGTTCAAGGGCCAGGGCTACACCTTGCCCGCCACCGATGCACAGGGTGGCCAGGCCTTTCTTGGCGTCACGCTTGATCATTTCATGCAGCAGGGTCACCAGCACACGGCAGCCTGACGCGCCAATCGGGTGGCCGATGGCAATCGCGCCGCCGTTGACGTTGACCTTGGCCGCGTCCCATTCCAGCTCTTTGCCCACCGCCAGTGACTGCGCGGCAAAGGCTTCGTTGGCTTCGATCAGGTCCAGGTCGCCCAGGCTCCAGCCGGCCTTGTCCAGGCAGCGGCGGGTGGCCGATACCGGGCCAATGCCCATGATCGCGGGATCGACGCCGGCGTTGGCGTAGCTGGCGATTCGGGCCAGCACTGGCAAGCCGAGCGCCTTGGCTTTGTCCGCGCTCATCAGCAGCACGGCAGCCGCGCCGTCGTTGAGGCTGGATGCGTTGCCGGCGGTGACGGTGCCGTCTTTCTTGAAGGCCGGCTTGAGCTTGGCCAGGGATTCGGCGGTGGTGCCCGCCCGTGGCTGTTCGTCCACGGCGAAGGCCACCGGGTCGCCCTTGCGCTGGGGAATCAGGATCGGCGTGATCTCATCGCTGAAACGCCCGGCTTCAATGGCCGCTGTGGCTTTTTGCTGGGAGGCGGCGGCGAAGGCGTCCTGGGCTTCACGGCTGATGCCGTACTTGTCCACCAGGTTCTCGGCGGTGATGCCCATGTGGTAGTCGTTGAACGCATCCCACAGACCGTCTGTGATCATGCTGTCGATCATCTTCGCATGGCCCATGCGCAGGCCGGTGCGGGCGGCCGGCAATACGTACGGGGCCAGGCTCATGTTCTCCATGCCGCCGGCGATGATTACCTCGGCATCGCCGCAACGGATCGCTTGTGCGCCCAGGTGCAGGGCCTTGAGCCCCGAGCCGCAGACCTTGTTCAGGGTCAGCGCCGGCACGGCGTGGGGCAGGCCGGCGAGGATCGAGGCCTGGCGGGCCGGGTTCTGGCCGCTGCCGGCGGTGAGCACCTGGCCAAGGATCACTTCATCCACGAGTGCCGGGTCGATGCCGGTCTGCTCCAGCAGGCGACGAATCACCGCAGCCCCCAGCTCCGGGGCCGGGATGCTTGCCAGCGAACCTTGGAAGCTGCCCACGGCGGTGCGGGTGGCAGCAACAATCACGACGTCTTGCATGGAATCTGTCCTCACTGGAAGTGCATTTCTGGAACGTGGTCCGGGACGATCAGTTTACCGGCTGTCTTGCTGACGATCTCTTCAACACTGACGCCAGGTGCGCGTTCCTTGAGGACAAAAGCGCCATTTTCGATTTCCAGGTAGGCCAGGTCCGTCAGCACGCGCTTGATGCAGTTGGCGCCGGTCAGCGGCAGGCTGCAGCGGCTGAGCAACTTGGATTCACCGTCCTTGGACGCGTGGGTCATGATCACGATGATGTTCTCGGCACCGGCCACCAGGTCCATCGCGCCGCCCATGCCCTTGACCAGCTTGCCGGGGATCATCCACGAGGCGATGTTGCCTTGTACATCGACCTCAAACGCGCCGAGCACGGTCAGGTCGACGTGGCCGCCGCGAATCATCGCGAAGGATTCGGCCGAGGAGAAGATCGACGCGCCAATGCGCGCGGTGACGGTCTGTTTGCCGGCGTTGATCATGTCGGCATCGATGGTTTCTTCAGTAGGAAACGGACCCATGCCCAGCAGGCCGTTTTCCGACTGCAGCATGACCTCCATGCCTTCTGGGATGTAGTTGGCCACCAGGGTCGGAATGCCGATGCCGAGGTTGACGTAGAAACCGTCCTGCATTTCGCGGGCGACGCGTTGAGCCATTTGTTCGCGGGTAAGAGCCATTTTTTGTCTCCTTATTATCTGGGCTGGTGGATTATTTGCGGAGGGTGCGCTGTTCGATGCGCTTCTCGAAGGTGCCGCAAATGATCCGGTCGACGTAGATCCCTGGGGTATGGATATGCGCCGGGTCCAGCTCGCCCGGTTCGACGATTTCTTCGACTTCGACCACGGTGATCCTGCCGGCGGTGGCGGCCAGCGGGTTGAAGTTCTGGGCGGTGTGGCGATAGATCACATTGCCGAAGTGGTCGGCTTTCCAGCCTTTGACGATGGCGAAGTCGCCGGTGATGGATTCTTCCATCAGGTACGGGCGACCGTTGAACTCGCGGGTTTCCTTGCCTTCAGCGACTGGCGTGCCGACGCCGGTGGCGGTGAAGAAGGCCGGGATGCCGGCACCGCCTGCGCGCAGTTTTTCGGCGAGGGTGCCTTGGGGCGTCAGGACCACTTCGATTTCGCCGCTGAGCAGTTGCTTCTCGAACAGCGCGTTTTCACCGACGTAGGACGCGAAGACCTTGCTGATCTGCTTGCCTTCCAGCAGCAGGCCCAGGCCGAAGCCGTCGACGCCGCAGTTGTTGGAGACCACGGTCAGGTTGCGGGTGCCCTTGCGCTTGATTTCGGCAATGAGGTTTTCCGGGATGCCGCACAGGCCAAAACCACCGGCAAGAACCGTCATGCCATCTTCCAGGCCTGCCAGCGCCTCTTCATAGGACGCTACGCGTTTATCAAAACCTGCCATATGCACCTCTTTTATTGTTTGTGGGCCAGCCATATGAACCGAGTGTTGCGCCGACGGATTGATTTGTTAAGTTGTTTTTTAAGGTTGATTGATTTAAAAAACAGCATAGTCCTCAGCCATCGAGAGAAGCTTCATGACAGTTAAACAGATGCGCGCCTTTCTTGCCGTAGCCCAGACCTTGAGCTTTGCGGCTGCCTGTGAGCGTTTGCATCTTTCCCAGTCGGCCTTGAGCCTGACCATCAAAGGCCTGGAAGAAGGCCTGGGCGGGCGCCTGTTCAGCCGCAATACGCGCAATGTCGCGCTGACCCCTGAAGGCGAATCCCTGCTGCCCCTGGCCCGGCGCCTGATCGCCGACTGGGACAACGCCGAGGATGAGTTGCGCCAGCGTTTCACCCTGCAGCGCGGGCGGGTAACGGTGGCGGCGATGCCGTCGTTTGCCGGAAACCTGCTGCCACCGATCCTGAAGATTTTTCGCGCGCGCTATCCCCAGGTCAACGTAACGGTGAATGACGTGATCAACGAGCAGGTGCTGGAAATGGTCCGCGATCGCCAAGTGGAGTTGGGCGTGGCGTTTGAACCGTCGGAAAGCTCATCGCTGGTGTTCACCCCGCTGTATGTGGACCGCTTTGTGGCGGTGGTGCCCGGTGACTCGCCATTGGCACGCCGCTCCGATATCGCCTGGCACACCCTGCTGGAACAACCCTTCATCACCTTGCAGCGCCCGTCCACGGTACGAGTGATGCTTGAAGAACACCTGAAGGTGCTGGACCTGAAGCTGCCCGTAGCCCTGGAGAGCCATCAACTGGCGACGGTGGGCAAGATGGTTGCCAGTGGCTTGGGCGTGAGTGCAGTGCCGGCGTTGTGTGCACGCCAAATGCAGGAAGCAGGCGCCCATTGCATCACCTTGAGCGATCCGGTGATCGAACGGCCGATTGGTGTACTGACCAAGCCCGGCCACGAACTTTCAGCGGCGGCCCAGGCCATGTTTGATATTTTTTGCGATGAAGCGGGGAAGGGGCGTTTTCCGGCGTTGTTGCGATAACCGTCGACCATAAAAAAGCCTGCTCGTTTTAAGCGAGCAGGCTTAAGTGATAAGTGCGTAGTTATCAGCAGTATCTGTCGATCACCTTAACTTGCGAATGGCCTTTAAGGTTCTGCCACTCGGTATTAAGTGTATGGAAGACCTGCTCGATAAAGTTGCGATCGGCGGCGGCTTTCTTGCCGACATAACCCTGGCCGCGGCGGTACATCTTCAGGCGCGCTGCCAGTTCACGGTTATTCCTGTCGAACTCTTCTTCCACGGTGTGGGGCGCCAGGCAGTCAATATGGACCTGGCCCGATTTACCAATCCAGAGGATATGGTCGTCGAGCGTGTCTTTCTGCGCTGCGAACATCTCAGCCAATTCATCGATAGTTGGTTGGTTGTTCAGATTCATGTGTAAGCCCCTTGACCAGTTGGCGATCTCTAGTTGATCCGTTAAAACTACTAAGTTGTCTCCGGCTCAGAAAACCGGGCGTCAGCGACTGTCTGCCGAATACGGGCAGGGTCTTGAACCGATGCATGTAGTCTTGCTGATGACCTGCTACGCAATGGTTTCATAACGAAGACAAGCAGCGTTTGAGCTACTTGT
This sequence comes from Pseudomonas sp. G5001, assembly GCF_013385475.1. NCBI lineage: Bacteria > Pseudomonadati > Pseudomonadota > Gammaproteobacteria > Pseudomonadales > Pseudomonadaceae > Pseudomonas > Pseudomonas sp. G5001. The sequence goes on along the minus strand of NZ_JACAPZ010000016.1, from coordinate 50,502 downwards.
ACCGATCCTTTCGGGCCGGTCAGCTTCATCAATCTGCCTTGTGGGCAGTGCACATCCGGAAAAAACAGCTCGGCGGTCAGACGAGCTTGTTCAAAACGCGTGTTACCAACGCTCCCGATCCGGGAGACGCTTGAATCATGCAATTACAAAACGGTTACGTCAACGATTATGTAGTGATTATTTTTGAGCACTACATAAATCCGTGCAGGGCGGGGGTGTGAGCGGAAAACGTGACTTGGGCGTCACTTTTCGTGCGGGCAGGTCGCGGGATCCGGGGGCTTTTTGTGGCGAGGGAGCTTGCTCCCGCTGGGGTGCGAAGCGCCCCCACCAGGCTGACTGCGGTTCTGCAGGAATCATTCGGTTGTCGGTTTTGGGGCCGCTGCGCAGCCCAGCGGGAGCAAGCTCCCTCGCCACAGAAAAGCAGGATTGGGCTATCCCAGGCGTTCTGCCAGCAACGGCAACAAGCGTTCGCAGGAGGCTTCGATCTTGAGTTGCAGCAACTCATCGCCCCGTGTCTTGCCCAGATTGATGGCAATCACGGGCTTGCCTTGCTCGACCATCGCCTTGCACAACCGAAACGCTGAATACGCCATCAGCGACGAACCCACCACCAGCAATCCTTCTGCGTCATCCACCGCCGCCATCGCCTTGGCTGCCGTGCCCTGGGCGACGTTCTCACCGAAAAACACCACATCCGGCTTCAACCGTTGCCCACCGCAATGGGGGCAGCGGGGCACCTGAAAACGTCCTTCAAAGGCCGGGTCCAGCAGGGTGTCACCGTCGGGGGCTTGAACGGCATCCACACCCGCCAGGTACGGATTCTCCGCTTCCATTTGGCGCTGGATCAGGTCCCGTTCGCTGGTCTGCTGGCAATCCAGACATAGCACCCGGTGAAGGCTGCCGTGGAGTTCGATCACATCATGGCTGCCAGCCTGGTCGTGCAGGGTGTCGACGTTCTGGGTGATCAGCCCGGCAATGCGCTGGCGCTGCTGCAGGGTGGCCAACGCGATATGCGCCGCGTTCGGCTGCGCGACACGCACCCTCGGCCAGCCGAGCATCGCCCGCGCCCAGTAGCGGCGGCGCGCCTGCGGGGTTGCCAGGAACTCCTGGTACATCATCGGTGCCTTGCCCCGGCGCACGCCTTCGCTGTCGCGATAATCGGGAATCCCCGAAGAGGTGCTGATACCCGCACCGGTCAGCACCAGGAAGCGCCGTTCGGCCATGGCCCGGTGCAGGTTGTCGAGCTGGTTATCGACTTGATGTTGCAGGGTATCGAGCATGGGTTCCCCAATGATTATTCGCCGCGAATGTACTGCTCCAGCTGTTTGATCAGGTCGGCCTGTTCGGCAATCGCTTCCTTGACCAGGTCGCCGATGGACAGCAAGCCAAGCAACTCGCCGTTCTCCACCACAGGCAGGTGCCGCAGATGTCGGTCGGTCATGATCGTCATGCACGTCTCGACAGTCTGGTGAGTGTCGACGGTGATCACCGGTGAATTCATGATCTCGTGGGCTTTGGTCGTCACCGAAGACAATCCATGGAGGATAACCTTACGGGCATAGTCTCGTTCACTGATGATGCCCACCACCTTGCCGTCCTGGAGCACTGGCAAGGCCCCGACGTTTTTCGAAGCCATCACGATCAAGGCCTCAAATACCGTATGGTCGTGGGGGATGGTGTGGACTTGATGGTTATGCTGGTCTTTGGACTTCAGCACTTGGGCAACGGTTTTCATGGAGGCCACTCCGGTGTTGTTATTGTTGGGAGGTTAGCAGGCCCTACAGCATCTTGGATGGCCTGCAGCAGGGCAAGGTCCAAAGCGGCATACATCCCGTCGAAAAACGTCATTGTCGCGATTTCTTAGTGCTTCTCAGCCCTTGTTTGCCGGTTTTGCCGCACGCTTCGGGCTGGTGGCCGTCTTGCGCTTGGCCGATTTGCGTTTGTTTTTCCACGGTGTGGCGCCACGTCCGGCCGGGCTGGCCGGGCCGCTGATGGTCAGGCGCATGCCAGTGCAGCGGGTCACCTGTTTGCTCATCCATGCGGCCTGTTTGGCGACGAACTCTTCCAGGCTCATCTCGCCGCTTTGTACCATGTCCAGTGCCTGCTCCCAGATAGCGGTGGTACCGGGGTCGGCAATTGCCCGTGGCACTGCATCAATCAGGCTGAAAGCGGCGGGTGTTGCCGACAGCGCCTTGCCGTTTTTCACCAGGTAGCCGCGGTCCAGCAGGCCCTGGATGATCCCGGCGCGGGTGGCTTCGGTGCCGATCCCGGTGGTGTCCTTTAGCTTTTGCTTGAGCAGCGGGTCTTCCACCAGCTTGGCGACGTTTTTCATCGCCTTGATCAGGTCGCCTTCGGTGAAGGGTTTGGGTGGCTGGGTCCACAGGTCCTTGAGGTTGACCTTGGCCACGGCGTAGTCCTGCCCCTGAACCAGTGTTGGCAAGGACTGCGGCGCAGGTGCTTCACGGCCCTTGGCCGGCGCCAATGCTTCCGGCAATGCGCGTTTCCAGCCCGGCTCGACGATGACTTTACCGACAGCCCGCAAGGCTTCACCGGCACAATCGAAATCTGCCTGGGTACGGTCGTACTCGTGATTGGGCAGGAACTGCGCGAGATAGCGGGCGCGAATCAAGGTGTAGACGGCGCGATGCTTGCCCGTCAATTGCCCGACATCCTTGCCGGCGCCGGTGGGAATGATGCCGTGGTGAGCGCTGACCTTGGCGTCGTTCCAGGCACGGGAGCGCCGCTTCGGGTCGATGTGTGGCATCAATTCATTCACCGCCGGATCGGCCCGCCCCAGCGCCGCGAGGATTTTCGGCGCGTCGCCGTGCTGGCTCAGGGGCAGGTAGCCGCAATCGCTGCGGGGGTAAGTGATGACCTTGTGGGTTTCGTAGAGCGACTGGGCAACATCCAGGGTTTCCTGGGCGCCGAGGCCAAGCTTTTTCGAGCAGATTTCCTGCAGGGTGCCGAGGTCGAAGGGCAGGGGCGCGACGTCGCGCATCCGCTCGGTACGCAGTTTGACCAGCCGGGCGCTGGCGGCGTTGCTCATGGCATTGGCGGCGTCCCGGGCAAGCTGCGGATTGAGGCAGCGGCCCTGATCGTCACAGGCGTCTTCTGTTGCGCGCCACTGCGCCGTAAAGGTGATGTCGTCGTGGAGCAGATCCACATCGATGGCCCAATAAGCGACGGGTACAAAGTCGGCAATGCTGCGGTCCCGGTCCACTACCAGGCGCAAGGTCGGGGTTTGCACACGGCCGACCGGCAACACGCCCTGGTAGCCGGACTGTTGGCCCAGCAGGGTAAACAGGCGGCTCATGTTCATCCCGATCAGCCAGTCGGCGCGGGAGCGGCCAAGGGCCGAATGGTAGAGGCTGAAGGTTTCAGCACCGGGCTTCAACGAGGCCAGGGCCTTGCGGATCGACGCGTCGTCGAGCGCCGAGAGCCATAGCCGCTGGATGGGGCCGCGATAACGGCAATGCTCCACCAGCTCACGGGCGATCATCTCGCCCTCACGGTCGGCATCGGTGGCGATCACCAGTTCCTGGGCTTCCCCCAGCAGACGCTTGACCGCCTTGAACTGGCTGGCAGTCTTGGGCTTGACCAGCATCTTCCACTTTTCGGGGATGATCGGCAGGTCGGCCAGCACCCAGCGCTTGTACTTGGCGTCGTAGCTGTCGGGCGGGGCGGTTTCCAGCAGGTGGCCGATGCACCAGGTCACCGTCACGCCTGAACCCAGCCAACAACCGTCGCCACGCCGGGTCGCGCCGAGCACGGCGGCGATATCCTTGGCCTGGGACGGTTTTTCACAGAGGAACAGCCGCATGGTCACCACATTCGCTACGCAATTGAATGGGGAGCAGGATGAGCAATAAATCAGAATTGGGCAACTTTTATCTGGATGGATATACAGCAATTTGTGTGTCTGGTGCTAAACCCAATGTGGGAGCGGGCTTGCTCGCGAACGCGGGGTATCAGTCAACCTATCCGGCGACTGACACCCCGCTTTCGCGAGCAAGCCCGCTCCCACACTGAAACTCCAGCGTCGGCCGGATCGACGTTTAGTTATTGTCGATATCGACGTTCTTGGTTTCTTTCAGGCAAATCAGCCCCACGATCAGGCTCACCCCGGTAATGACCACCGGGTACCACAGCCCATAGAAAATATCCCCGGTGTACACCACCAGCGCAAACGACACCGTCGGCAGGAAGCCACCAAACCAGCCATTCCCGATGTGGTATGGCAGCGACAGCGAGGTGTAGCGGATGCGTGTCGGGAACAGCTCCACCATCAGCGCTGCCAGCGGGCCGTAGCACATGGCGGCGATCAGGATCAGCGCGACAATCAGCACCACCACCATGGTTTTGTTGACCTGGGCCACATCAGCCGATTGCGGATAACCCGCCAGGGTCACCGCGCCTTTCAGGGCGGCTTCGTCGTAACCGTCGATACGCACATCACCCACGCTCACCTGCACCGCGCTGCCCGCCGGGGCGGCCGCGCTTTCGTACGGCAGGCCCTGTTTCACCAGGAAGGTCTTGACCTTGTCGCACGGGCTGTCAAAACGCGCCTTGCCCACCGGGTCGAACTGGAAGGTGCAGGTGGCCGGGTCTGCCAATACGGTGATCGGCGACTGGCGGCTGGCGTGGTCCATCGCCGGGTTGGTGTAGTGCGCCAGGCCCTTGAAGATCGGGAAGTACAGCGCGGTGGCCAGCAGCAGGCCGACCATCAACACCGGCTTGCGTCCCAGCTTGTCCGAAAGCCAGCCGAAGAAGATGAAGAACGGCGCACCAATCACCACGCTGATGATCAGCAGCATGTTGGCCAGCGCCGGATCCATCTTCAAAAACTGTGTGAGGAAGAACAGCACATAAAACTGCGCGGCATAGAACGTCACAGCCTGGCCGGCGTTGATGCTGAACAGCGCAATCAGCACGATCTTGAGGTTTTCCCATTTGCCGAACGACTCGCGGATCGGCGCCTTGCTGGCCTTGCCTTCCTCTTTCATTTTCAGGAACGCCGGCGACTCGTGCAGGCTCAGGCGGATCCAGGTGGAGATGCCCAACAGCACGATCGACAGCAGGAACGGCAGGCGCCAGCCCCACACTTCGAATTGGTCACCGGTGAAGTAACGGCACGCCAGCACCACCAGCAGCGACAGCAGCAGGCCGAGGGTCGCGGTGGATTGAATCCAGCTGGTGTGGAAGCCGCGTTTGCCCGCCGGGGCGTGCTCGGCCACATAGGTGGCTGCGCCGCCGTACTCGCCGCCCAGCGCCAGGCCCTGGAGCATGCGCAGCGCGACGAGGATGATCGGTGCGGCAATGCCGATGCTCGAATAGGTCGGCAGCAGGCCGACGCAGAAAGTCGCCAGGCCCATCAGGATGATGGTGGCGAGGAAGGTGTACTTGCGCCCGATCATGTCACCCAGCCGACCGAACACCAGCGCGCCGAACGGGCGCACCACAAAGCCGGCGGCGAAGGCCATCAGGGCAAAGATAAACGCCGTGGTGTCGTTGACCCCGGCAAAGAACTGCTTGCTGATCACCGCCGCGAGGGCGCCGTAGAGGAAGAAGTCATACCACTCGAACACCGTCCCGAGGGAGGAGGCGAAGATGACTTTCTGCGTGTCGTTGCTGTCTCGCGCCTTGGTGGCGGAGCCCAGGGGTTGAGCGTGTTCTGACATTTGGGTAGCCCTCACAGTGATTATTTATTGTTGTTCCACTGTCGGCGCCACATCGGCGCCGCTATTCCCCTGTAGGAGCCCGGCTTGCCGGCGATGGCGCTCTCAAGCTGTGCACAACACTTGAAAACGCCACCGCCGGCAAGCCGGGCTCCCGCAGGTCAAGCCGGTAAGGTCAGTTCTTTCTCCGGGGCGAGGCTCCTTGTGTTCGGCGAAAGGATAAGCTGCGCGGCTTTTTCCGCGATCATCAGCGTCGGTGAGCAGGTGTTGCCTGAAGTGATGCGGGGCATGACCGACGCGTCGGCAATGCGCAGGCCGGGAACCCCGTGCACTCGCAGTTGGGCGTCGACCACCGCGTCCTTGTCGCTGCCCATGCGGCAGGTGCCCACTGGATGGAAAATCGTGGTGCCAATGCGGGCGGCGGCTTCCTGCAGTTGTTCGTCCGTCTGCAGTTCTGCGCCGGGCAGGTACTCCACCGGGTTGAATTGCTTCAGGGCCGGCGCCGAGACGATGCGTCGGGTCAGGCGAATGGCGTCGGCGGCCACCCGCAGGTCTTCCGGATGGCTGAGGTAGTTGGGGCGGATCAGCGGTGCGTCTGCCGGGTTGGCCGAGCGAATGTCGATGCGGCCACGGCTTTGCGGGCGCAAGTCGCACACCGAAGCGGTGAAGGCCGGGAACCCGTGCAGTGGTTCGCCAAAGCGCTCCAGGGACAGCGGTTGCACGTGGTATTCGAGGTTGGCCGACGTCTGCTCCGGCCCGGAGCGGGCAAACGCGCCAAGCTGGCTGGGGGCCATGGACAACGGGCCGCTGCGGTCGTACAGGTAGCGCAGGCCCATGCCCATCTTGCCCCACACGGTGCCGGCGATCTGGTTCAGGGTGCGGGCGTTTTCCAGCTTGTAGATCAGGCGCAGTTGCAGGTGATCCTGCAGGTTGCCGCCCACGCCGGGTAACTCGTGCAGCACATCGATGCCCAAAGGCTTGAGCACGCTGGAGGGGCCGATACCGGAGCGTTGCAGGATGCCGGGCGAACCGACGGAGCCGGCGCACAGGATGATTTCCTTGCGCGCCCGCCACGTGACTGGCTGGCCATTCTGGCGAGCAACCACCGCCGCCGCACGGCCGTTCTCCAGGAGTACGCGGTCGACTTCAACCTCGGTCATCACCGTCAGGTTGGGCCGCTGGCGGATCGGTTTGAGAAACGCCTTGGCCGCATTCCAGCGCACGCCGGATTTCTGATTGACCTGGAAATAGCCACAGCCTTCGTTGTCGCCCTGGTTGAAGTCGCTGATGCTGTCGATACCGCTTTGCTGCGCCGCGTCACGAAACGCATCGAGGATCGGCCAGTGCAGGCGCTGTTGCTCAACCCGCCATTCACCGCCGTCACTGTGAAATTGCGAGGCACCGGCAAAATGGTTTTCGCTCTGCTTGAACAGCGGCAGCACATCCTTCCAGGCCCAGCCGGGATTGTCCTCGGCCCAGCCGTCGTAATCCCGGGCCTGGCCGCGCATGTAGATCATGCCGTTGATGGACGAGCACCCGCCCAGCACCTTGCCGCGCGGGTAGCTCAGCGCTCGGCCTTGCAGGCCTTCCTGGGCTTCGGTCTTGAAGCACCAGTCGGTGCGTGGGTTGCCGATGCAGAACAGGTAGCCGACGGGAATATGGATCCAGGGGTAGTTATCGCGACCGCCTGCTTCAAGCAGCAACACGCGATGGGCAGGGTTGGCAGACAGTCGATTGGCCAGCAGGCAGCCCGCCGGGCCGGCGCCTACCACCACGTAATCGTATTCAGCAGCTGCAGAATGCATCTGTGACCTCGCTTGTTTTTCTTATTGGTCCCATCCTAGTTGTTAGTTTTCGTCTTAAAAATGTTAGTTTTTACCCAGCTGCTGTGCGTTTTTAGACAACGCTGCTGTTCAGGGGAAGAAGGGGAAGGCATGTTCGACTGGAATGATCTGCGGTTCTTTCTTGAGTTACAGCGTAGCGGACGCTTGCTCACGGCGGCGCAACGCCTGAAAACCACCCACGCCACTGTGGCCCGGCACATCGAGGCCATCGAGAAAAGCCTGGGCACTGCGCTGTTCGTGCAGCACGCCCAGGGTTACGAACTCACGCCCTCCGGAGAAGCCCTGCTCAAACATGCCGAAGCCATGGAAAACGTGGCGCTGCTGGCCGAAGAAGAACTGACTCATTCCGCCGCGCCCCTGGGCAAGATCCGCCTGGGGGTGGCCGAGGGTTTGGGCGTGATGTTCCTGGCCAGTCGCATGGGCGGCCTGTTCGAACGCTACCCGGGCCTGGAAGTGGAACTGCTGGCAGTGCCACGGTTTGTCAGCATCCTCAACCGCGAAGCGGAAATCAGCATCCACCTCGAACGCCCCAGCGTCGACCAACTGGTGACCCGCAAACTCACCGACTACCGCCTGGCGCTCTACGCCAGCCGCAGCTACCTGGACCGCACACCGCCGATTGAAAAACGCGAGGACCTGGCGGTGCACGCCTGGATCGATTACGTCGACGATTTACTGTTCAGCCAGGAACTGAAATTCCTCAGCAGTTTCTGCCGCAACCCCAAAGTGGTGTTCCACAGCACCAGCGTGATCGCCCAGCACCAGGCGGCGCGCTCGGGGTTGGGAATTGCCGTATTGCCCTGCTTCATGGCGGCGAGCGACCCGGACCTGGTGCCGCTGCTACCGGCGGAGAGCATCCAGCGCAGCTATTGGATCAGCTCCCGGCGCGAGTTGCACAAGTCGGTAAGGTTGCGGGTGTTGTGGGATTACCTGGTGGAACTCTGCGCGCGGGAGCAAGGGGTTTTGCTGGGGGAGGGTTAGAGCTTCACCACCTGATGCACCTGCTCACCACAGGCACGGATCTCCTTGATCATCTTTTCAAACGGCGCGCTGACAATTTCATCGTGGGTCAGCCAGCGTATTTTCTGCGTCAGGACGTAGTGATAACGCCAGTCGCCCTTGACGCGCTCACCCGTCAGGTCCAGGTCGTACCACGGCGAGCGTACCTGGCAAGCCTTGATGTCCTTGTCGATCTGCCCACCCGACAGTGTGATGGTGTAATCCAGCGTCTCGGGGTTGCCTATGTACAAGTCGGCCAGTTGCCCATTGCGGCGGTAGTTGAGCAGACCGTCCCATTTCTCTTGCAGCAAGGCATCGTTGTAGATGTGGTCGTTGCCCAGCGGTTCCAGGGGCCGCATGTCCGTCAGGGTGGCGCTGACCTTGTAGCTGGCCGGGATCAGGAAGGCGGTGGCGGGGCGCTCGACCTGGCAGTCGGTGATCTGTTTGCCGAAGTTGTCGCAGATGTTCTGGTCGCTGGCGGTGGCGCCTTGCTGGCGGTCGGCGACGCTCAGTTGCATCAGCGGCATGCCGCGAAAATCAACGGTGGCCGAGACCCGGGCGGTGCCCTGGGCGTCGAAGCGCTCCTGTTTGTCGAGGATCAACGTGGGGGCGGCGGGTTGCAGCGGGATGTGCTCTTCACGTACCTGGCCCTCGGCGTTGGTCACCAGCACCCAGCGGTCCTGGATGTCGGGCAGGGTCTGGCCGGGGGCGAAGATCGGGTTGGTCGGGTCCAGCCACCACACCTGGCCATCGACTTCGGCGCGGACGATGGCGTGGTTCGGTGCGCCGGTGCCGGGAATCAGCAGCGGGTTAACCACATCGCCACGGCTGACCCAGGCGGGCTCGGCCTTGATTCCGCTGGCCTTGAGCATGGCCGCCAGCAGCGTCGAAAGGTCTTTGCAGTCGCCGTAGCCGTGCTGTTCGATCTCCGCCAGGCTGAAGGGTACATAGCCGCGATCCGAGGCGCGCCAGTCGCCCAGGTAACGGTAGTGGTCGTTGATGTGCTGCATCAGGCCGGCCACCTGTTGTGCCGGTGGCAAGCCGCGAACGGCGGCCACGGCGGCGGCGCCCTGGGGCGGCAGCTTGGCGCCGAGGATCTGGTTGTAGCGTTCGGCAAAGCCGCCGAAGTACTGCTGGCGATCCAGGGAGCTGCCGACTTCGATACGCGGGGCGTGGCGTATGTAGGCGTTGGCGGATTCGTTGATGTAGCTGAGGTAGGTCGGGGCCTTTTGCACCACGTCCAGGGTCTTGCGATTGGCCGATGGCGTAATGCTGAAACCCTCCATCAATTCGCTGCGCCACTCGATCGGCCGCTCGGCGGTGAAGCGTGCCTTGAAGTGGTCGCGCCGTGCGGCGTTGGGGCCGAACTGCAAGGCGTAGTAGAACTCGGTCATCAGCGGTTTGGCCGGGTGATGTTCGCGCACCGTGTAGCGGATTTGCGTGCCGACCCGCAGGTTGGGAAACGCCAGCGAGGTCTGTTTTTCCCGGGAGAAACCCTGGTCCGGGTTGGGGGCGGTGCGGGTGTCGATTTGCGTCGGGTCCAGGGGCACAGGTTTGCCGCCGGGCTGGGTGGACTCGGCCTTGATCAGTTCGAAGCCGTCTTCTTCCTGGTAGCTGAAGTCGATCCGCGAGAGCATTTCGCGGCCGCTTGGCTTGAGGATGGTGTAGTGAAAGCGGGTAGTGCAGTCGACGCTGGCGTCGCGGTTGAAGTGGCAATGCAGCTCGGTGTCGCTGGCCAGTGGGGCTTCGGCCATTGGTTGCAGGGCGGCAAGCGCGCTGTGACTGGCAAGCCCCCAGCTGATGCAGATCAGGGGACGGTAAAACGAAAAACGGAGCATGGGCGCCTCAGGTGGAACATTGACACAAGTACCCTAGGGGTACCGAGAAGGCGCCGGATGATAATGGATCGCAACACGAATGCCTAGCATTGTCCGACAATTAATTACGCTGTAAGGCCCGATCTAGAGCCTTCGTTAATGTTTTAAGGATTATTTTGCGAGTTCAAACTCGACGCTTCCCAGCCGCTCACCGTTCACCAGCACGTGAACCGCATGCTTGCCGGGATAGTGCTTGCGCGTGGTCAATTCACGGATATGTTGGCCACGGCTGATGGCGTGATGTTCTCCGGCACCCAGGGTAAATGCCTTGAGCTTGAACACCTTGGACGCGCTGTGACCGGCGCTTTTCACATAGTCGATGGCGTAGTCGACCACCAGCTTTTGCGACGAATCGGCAGTGGACTCCAGGCTGAAGGACAGGTTGATCCGCTCCCCCAACTTGATCGCCGCCGGCTCGACCTTGAGTTGATGGATCTTCACTTCGGCCCTGGCCCCGGCGCCCATGATCGTCAGCGCCCGGGTGTTGCCTTGCTTGATCAGGCTGCGCAGCGCGTGGCGGGCGATCCACGCGGTGTGGGGGTTATCCAGGGACCAGCCTTCGATCAGGCCCAGCACCCAATCCGGATGGTCCTTGGTGATGTCGTTGAGGTGGTTGGCCACCGACTTGCGCACGTAGAGGCTGCTGTCGGCCTTGAGATTGTCGAGGATCGAAGCGCACAGGTTCGGATCGGCCTGCACCTCGGCCAGGCGAAACGACCATGGCAGCCGTGGCCGTGAACCTTCGCTGGCGAGGCGTCGTACGTGTTCGTTGTCATCCAGCGACCATTGCTGCATTACGGCCAGGGTGCGCTTGAAATCCCTCAGCAGGAAATGCCGCACGGCAAACTCGGCGGAGCCGAAGGTGGTGAAGTACTTGAGGGCAGCCATGGAGCGCTTGAAATCATCGCCGCCGTAGCTGGCAACGTAGTGGGGCAGGAACAGGCTGACAAAGGCGCTGTTCAGCCGAGGGGCCAGGGCATACAGCAACTTCAGGGTTTGCGGATAATCCAGCGGGATCACAGCGTTGAGGCTTTCGCTGACCCGCGCCATGCGCTGCATCACCGACAGGTCTGCCAACCCGGCCTTGGCGTGTTTGAGAAAACCCTTGGCGTCGAACGCCGGGTACACTGCGGTCATTTCGCTGGCGATGTGTTGCAGGCGTTCGGCGTTGAAGATTTCCTTCAGGGCCGGGGCGCTTTGGTCGGTCATGGGCAAGTCCGCGGTTAGCCAGAGATGCCCACGAGGCTAACCATCAGTGCCTAGAGATACCAGCGATATTCCCGCGCATGAATTTCCTGCTGGAATGCCAGGTGGTCCTGGCGTTTGTTTTCGCAATACACGTCGACAAACTCCGCGCCCAGGCCTTCGCGCAACGTCGGCTGATGCTGCATGGCGCGCACCGCCTCCAGCATTTCCACGGGGAAGTCCGCGCCGCTGTTGCGGTCTTCGTTCAGCGGGGCGATGGGCTCCTTAGCTGCTTCAAGACCATGCTCAAGCCCCACCAGAATCGCCGCCAATACCAGATACGGGTTGGCATCGGCACTCGCCAGGCGATGTTCGATGCGCAGGTTGCGCGGGTCGGATTCAGGGATTCGCACGCACGCGTCACGGTCTTCAAAGCCCCAGCACGCGCGGGTTGCCGCGTTGACCGTGCCACCAAGGCGGCGGAAGGCGTTGTGGTTGGGCGAGAAGATCGGCATGCAGTGCGGCAGCAGTTCCAGGCAACCCGCCACTGCGTGGCGCAACGGTTGCTGCTGGTGGGCCGCCAGCAGGTTATTGCCCGCCGCATCGTACAGGCTGACGTGCACATGCATGCCGCTGCCGGGGTGTTGCAGGTAAGGCTTGGCCATGAAGCTGGCGCGATAGCCGTGCTTGAGGGCCACGCCACGGGTGCTGCGGCAGAACAGGGCGGCCCAGTCGGCGGCGCGCAGGCCGTCTTCCAGGTGGCCGAAATTGATTTCGAACTGGCCGGGGCCGAGTTCGGCGGTGATCACCGTGATGTCGATGCCCTGGGCCTTGGCCGTCTCGACCATATCGTCCAACACCGGCGCAAAGCGTGACAGGCGCTCGATGTGCAAGTTGGGCTGGTCGTCCGCGTCATCACTCAGCGGGTCGCGGGCAAATTGCGGCAGGCCGTCGCTGAGCTTTTTGTCGAACAGGTAGAACTCCAGCTCGAACGCGACCACCGGGTGAATGCCTTTGCGCTGCAGGCGTTCCAGCACCTTGGCCAGTACTTCCCGGGGTTCGAATTCGATGGGCGCTTCGGTGCCGTCGGAGGTAATCAACATCTGCCCCAGCGGCTGCGCCTCCCAGCTCACGGGCTTGAGGGTGCCGGGCACCAGGCGGCGGTTGGCGTCCGGGTCGCCGTCGTGGAAGCAATAGTCGCCGATCTTGAACAGGCCGCCCTGGGCACCCAGCAGCACCGCGTTCTGCGGCAGTTTCAACGGGCTGCCGGCGGCGACCTTTTCCAGCATCTCCACCGGGTAGCGCTTGCCGTAGAAATGCCCGGGAATGTCCAGGGCAATCAGGTCGACGTAGCGCACATCGGGATGGTTCTGGCGAAAGGTCCGGACTTCGGCCAAAAGCGTGGAAGCATGGCTTTTCACGGGTGTTGCTCCTAGTTGTAGACCCACAGCACGCGGGCTGGCAGGTCGGTCAGGTTGCCGTAGCGGCAGTGGGCAAAACTGGCCAGGTGGAAGCTGTCGCCGGGGCCCAGGGTGACCGAGTCCGGCTCGCCCTCGACCCACAGCGTCAACTCGCCCTCCAGCACGTAACCGGCCTGTTCGGCACGGTCGCTCATGGTTTGTTCGCCGCTGTTGGCACCGGGGGCCAGCAGGCTGTCGAGGATCGAGAACGCGCCGTGCATGCTCGGCGACACCAGGATGTCGGTGATGCCATTGGCGTAATACACCGTGCGCCGTTCGTTGGGGCGGGTGACCCAGTCCACCGCCTTGGGTTTGGACAGGCTGTAGAAATAGGTGGTGGGCACACCGAGGGCGTGGCTGATGGCCGTGAGGTCGGCCACGGTCGGGCGCGACAGACCGCGTTCAACCTGGGACAGGAAACCCACGGAACGCTCGATCTTTTGCGCCAGTTGCGCCAGGGTGAGCTTCTTGTGCTTGCGCAGGTCGTGGATCAGGATCGCCAGGGCGTCGAGTTCTTCTTGCTTGTCCATGGGCGCTTCGTGAAATTCTTATCAGGAAATTTCATGAAAAATTACAGGATTAATTTCACGAGGGCAATGGGTATGGAGTTGGCAGAGCATTTACGCCGCCTGGAACAGGAGCTGCACCAATGCACCACCCGTGCAGATGCGGCGCGGTTGTCGGTGCTGCTGGCGGATGATTTCGTCGAATTTGGTGCCAGCGGCAATGTGTGGGGCAGCAAGGCCGAGGTGATCGAGGGGCTGCAGGATGAGGTGTTTTCAGCCCGAAGCGTCAGTGACTTTGCAATGAAGGTGCTGGCCGAAGGCGTGGCGTTGGTGACGTATCGCTGCCAGCGCGCGGCGACGGATGCAAATGCGGCGGGGGAGTCGTTGCGCAGTTCGGTGTGGCGCGAAAGCGGCGGGCAGTGGCAGATGGTGTTTCATCAGGGCACGCCGACACGTCAGCGTGCACCTGTGTAAGCGCCGGCAGGTCAGGCCGTACGCTTGGCCTCGAACCCCGACAGGCTGACATCATCACGATGCCCGAGCAGCTCGGCCACCACCGAGGTCGGCGACTTGTGCTTGTAGGTGTTGTAGTTGTTGACCGAGTCGTGGAAGAGCTGGCGGGTGAACGCGACACGGCTTTCCAGGCTGGCGATTTCTGCGGTGGGTGACGAGGCATTTTGCGCCGCCGCCAATTGTTGTTCGGCCTCCTTGAATTGGCCGAAGGCTTTTTTGCAGCGATCGAGCAGGGCCACCAGTTCCCTGTAGGTGCCGAACACGTAGAGCGCGAGCAAGGTGACAACGGTCACGAAAATGATGATGACGTGGGTACCAGTCATTGGAATTCCTGAGCGGCTGGAAAAAGGAACCAATCTTATCTGATTAATCGCCGGCCCGGTCGCTGGCCGCCCATCCATCTGCCGCTTCCATCACGGCGCTGAATGATTCCACGCCGCTGCGGTCGGAATCTTTACGCGTCATTCATTGAAGGAAGTGCCCATGAAGTCCAAATCCCTTGTTGCCTGCCTGCTGGTTGCCGCGAGCCTGTCCGCCGCGAGTCTCACCGTCCAGGCCGCAGATACTCCGCAAAAAACCGTGCAGCCTTCGAATATCAATACCCGCGACCTCAAGACGGGAGACCGCGCGCCAGACATTCTGATGCGTAAGGAGTCGGCCATTGCCGACTGGAAGAAACGTGGCCTGAAGCAGCCGGAAGAAGACAGCCAGTGGGCCCGAGTGAACGACAAGTACGTATTGCTCAAAACCACCAACGGCACGATTCTCGACATCACCCCCGTTAAAAAATAAAGCGTTCGGCGGGATGGGTGATCGCGCTTCATCCCGCTGGATTTGATTTTTGCATAAATGCATAAATCAGCATTTTTTTCTTCTTGTTTTGCGTTAAGGTACGTCCGCTGCGGGCCGCAATGGTCCCTTTACCTTGATTGGAATGAGAGCAGGATGCTTGCCACAATAAGAAATTACCCGCGTACCGTGAACCTGTTGTTGTCGGCCACGCTGATCCTCACCCTGGCCAAGGCCATCACCTTCCCGTACCTGGTGATCTACCTCACCAACCACTTTGCCCTCGACATCAGCCAGGTCGGCCTGGTGATCGGCAGCTCGTTGATCGTCGGCTCGCTGCTGAGTGTCTACGGCGGTTTCCTGGTAGACCGCATCGACAGCTATAGGCTATTGCTCAGCTTGAGTGTGGTGTTTGCCCTGGGGTTTATCGGCACGGTGCTGGCCCGGGAAATCTGGTCGTTCTACAGCTGCCTGATCCTGATCAACCTGGCGTACGCGGTGATCGACATCGCGATCAAGTCCGGGTTTGCCAGCCTGTTGCCGGAAGATGAGCGCAGCGAAGCGTTTTCCATCAAGTACACCCTGACCAATATCGGCTATGCCGTAGGGCCGTTTTTTGGCGCGATGGTGGCCAAGCTCGATATCAGCTTGCCGTTTATCCTGTCGGCGGTCCTGGGCTTCGGTTTTTTCCTGCTGTACTGGCGTTGGGGCGACCGCACGCTGGCCACGGTAGACACCACGCAAAAGCCGGTGTCGTTCCTCGCGGTGGGGCGTGTATTGCTGCGGGATCACCGACTGGTGTGCTTCACCGTCGGCGGCCTGCTCAGTGCCGTGGTGTTCGGCCAGTTCACCGCGTACCTGTCGCAGTACCTGGTGACCACCACTACCGCCGAATACACCTACACCATCATCAGCGCGGTACTCACCACCAACGCGGTGTTGGTGATTGCCCTGCAATACGCGATTGGCCGGCGCATTTCCCACCGCTACCTGAGCCAGTGGCTGATCTTCGGCCTGGGCATGTTCATGCTGGGGGTGATTGGCTTTGCCCTGGCGAGCAACGTGTGGTGGTGGATCCTGGCGATGGCGATTTTCACCGTGGGCGAAATCGTGGTGTTTCCGGCCGAGTACATGTTCATCGACCGCATCGCCCCGGACAACCTGCGGGGCATGTACTACGGGGCGCAAAACCTCTCCAACCTCGGTGCTGCCCTGGGGCCAGTGCTGTGCGGGCTGGTGCTGGCCAACCTGCCGGCCCACTACATGTTCTACATGTTGGCAGCGTTCATTGTCGGGGGAGGGGTGTTCTATTTTATCGGGGCGTCGTTGAAAGCCCGCGACATACTGTAGGAGCACGCTTGCTCGTGAAGGTCGTTAACGATAACGCGCCACGCCTGAATGAACGCGGTGCCTGGGCGTTTTTCGCGAGCAAGCCCGCTCCTACAAAGGGCGCAGCGGCAGGTCATCCAGCCTGAGTTTACCGACGGTGTTGCTCTGCAATTCGTACCGCAACTCGTCGACCATCTTTTCCACTTCCTGCGGGGTCTGCAGCTTGTTGACGCTGATCCCGGTGACCACCAAATCCACCCGGCCGCTTTCGGCGTCGAAGACCTTGAGCGTCAACGACGCGTCACGGCACAGGGTGAATTCGCAGGTCAGGGGCGACAGGGCCTCTTCGATGCAGTTGCGCAGTTGGGAGAGCGTAAACATCAGGGTTCTCCTCAGCGACGACGCAGCAACAGGCCCAGCAGCAGGCCGACACCGGCGACGATCGCAACCGTTGCCAGGGGTTTTTGCTTGGCGAAATCGCCAACGGTGTCCAGCGCGTCACCGTAGGTTTGCTGCAACTGGCCAGCGGCCTGGCGAGCTACACCCTCGGCCTGGAGACGTTCGTCACCGGTCAGATCACCCAGAAAACCTTGAGCCTTGCCGGCCACTTTTTCGACGGCGCCTTTGACTTGTTCGCTTTTCATGATGGATTCCTTAAAGGGCATGACATCTCAACGGCACAGGACCCGAAGCCCTGTGCCCACCCTTCAAGGTTAAGCAGTGCACCCCCGCGCAATAAGGCGAATTTGCACCGGTCGCACTAGTGCATTTGCACTCTATTTCGGCTTTTTAACCCGCAACTCACCGGCAAACAGCCCGCGCTCACGGGCCCACACGATGGCTGCACTACGGCTATGCACCCCCAGTTTGGAGTACACCGTGGCCACATGGTTACGCACGGTGTTGGGTGCCAGTTTCAGGCGCGAAGCGATTTCCTTGTCGGCCAGGCCTTCGCAAATCAACCCCAGTACGTCGCGCTCGCGGGCGGTCAGGTCGGTAAAGGAAATGTTCGGTACATTGGGGCTGTTGACGCTCTTGGCGTTGGCCAGTTTTTCAATCAGCGTCTGGCTGAACCATGAGGCGTCCTGCATCACTTCCTCGATCGCGGCCACCAGTTCCAGCTCGGAGCGCTTGCGTTCGGTGATGTTCATCAGCACCAGCAGGTAGCAGGGCACATCCTGGATACTGACGGTGTCGGCAGACAGCACACAGTCGATCAGCTCATTGCCTTTCTTGCGAATCTTCAGGTCGAGGCCGTCGAGGTTGCCGGCTTTTTCCAGGGTGGTGAACAGTTGCGTGCAGGCCTGGGGGCTGTCGATAAAGTCGATGTCTTCGATGGATTTGCCGATCAGTTCTTCACTGGTATAGCCGGTGATGGTCATGAAGGCTTCGTTGATATCCACCACCTGGCGGTTGGCGGCGTTGCACACCAGGGTCGGCACCGGCGTCAGGCGGAACGACTTGGCGAAGCGTTCCTCGCTCTGACGCAGGGCGGTTTCGGCCTTGCGGCGAGGCTCCAGGTCGGTGAAGGAAAACAGCATGCAGTCTTCCTCATTCATGTCCAGCGGCTGGCCGGCCACGATCACCAGTTTGCTGCCGCCTTCGGGCAGTTTCAGTTCGGCTTGCATCTGTGGAATGGTCGCGCCTTCGCCCAGGCGCTTGACGGCCAAGTCCTTGTTTTCGGCCTGTTCCAGCACGTCCAGTTCATACACCGAGTGGCCGATCACCTGGTCGCGGTTGTAGCCGGTCATCTCCAGGAAGCCCTGGTTGACCTTGATGTAGCGCAGGTCGCTCAGGCGGCAAATCACCGCCGGCGCCGGGTTGGCATTGAAGGTCTTTTCGAAGCGCTGTTCGGCGCTGGCCCATTCGGTGGCGTCACTCAGGATCAACACCAGCAATTCCGGCTCGCCCGACGCGTCGTCGAGCACCAGGCTGCGCAGGCGATGCACCCAGACTTTTTCCTCGTCGCCGGTGGGGGTGACTTCCACCACCACATCGCTGAACTCTTCACCGTCTGCCACCCGGCTCAGAGGATAATTCTCCAGCACCAACGGGTGGTTGTTGCGATACCGCAAGGCAAAGCGCGCGGCGTATTCCTTGGTGTTGGCACCCAGGTCTTCGACTTTATCCACGCCATGCATCAGCAGCGCGGCTTCATTGGCCCAGAGTATGGTCTGGTCGGCCTCGGCGAGGATCACCCCATCGGACAAGCCGGAGATGATCTGCTGCAGTTGGCGGCGGTTGGTTTCTTTGGCGAGGACGGCCTGGCTCATGGTTTCTCCTGGGGTAAGTCGCATGGGAAGTACGACACCTGAGGCTCAGGATAGTGCAGAGAAAGTGCCCGGCGCGGGGTGCGAATGCACCAGTGCGCCTAGTGCAATTGTGTCGAGACCGCAGGGCAGGTGCCTCGCCAAACTGGCCACCTACCCACTGTTCAAAGGATTTAACATGACCACTGTCTATGAAACCAACCGTTCGCTGTTTCGTGTGTCCTGGGGCTCGGTATTGGCCGGTAGTGCAATTGCCCTGGTGACCTATCTGGTATTGAGCGTACTTGGCACCGCGATTGGCGCCAGCGCGGTAGACCCGATGGCCGCGGGTAACCCGCTGAGCGGTTTCGGCACCGGTGCCGGGATCTGGCTGTTTGTCTCGACGCTGCTGGCAATCGGTGCCGGTGCATTCGTGGCCGGGCGCACCGCGCCGGATCGCGGCGGCCTGCACGGCGTGCTGAGCTGGACCATCACCACCTTGCTCACCACCTGGCTGCTGGCCGCGCTGGCCACCAGCGTTGTGGGAGCGGCGGGCAATGTCGTCGGCAAGGGCCTGTCGGCTGCCGGCAGCGGGATCGCCGCCGTGGCGCCGGGTATCAGCGACAGCGTCAAGCAGCAACTGAATGAGCAGGGCATCAAGCTGGACTGGAACAGCCTGCAAGGTCAGCTCGACACACTGCTCAAGCAGAGCGGCAAACCTGAACTGGACCCGGCCAACGTTGAGCAAAAAGCCGATCAGGCGGCTGCGGACGGCAAGCAGTCGGCCAACGATGCCGCGACCAACCCAGCCCAGGCTGGTGATGAATTGAAGCAGTGGTTCGAGCGGGTCAAGGCTTCCGGTGAGCCGGCGTTGAACGCGGCGGACAAGCAGGCACTGGTCAACATTGTTGCGGCCCGTACCGGCAAGAGCCAGGCTGAGGCCACCCAGATTGTCGACAACTACGCCCAGGCCTACCAGCAGGCCGTGCAGAAGGTCGACGAACTGAAGCAACAGGCTGAACAGAAAGCCCGTGAAGCCGGTGAAGTCGCGGCCAAGCAACTGTCCCGTGCTGCGTGGAGCACCTTGTTGATGTTGCTGCTGGGCGCAGCGTTGAGCTTCGGTGTGGGTCGCCTGGCGATTTCCACCCGTCGTGTACCGTTGGCCTGATCATGACCTGAGGTGATCTATGTGGCGAGGGAGCTTGCTCCCGCTGGGCTGCGAAGCGGCCCCAAAAAAGAGGGGCGCGCTACGCACTGGAGCGCCAGCCCGGTCCAGCGGGAGCAAGCTCCCTCGCCACAATGCTTCGCTGGCACCAAACATGCTAGTGTCAGCACTCCAACATCCACTGGCAGTGCCTGGCGATGCGCGACATCTACAGCGTCTTCAACTCCAACGGCGCCTATGAAACCGGGGCCCATGCCCACGACGAATTCATGCTGATGGTGCCCGAGCACGGCCTGTTGCGTTTCAAGGATGAAGAAAGCGGGCGCACCACCTCGGTGATCGACCGCCAGTTCGTACTGGTGCCGCCGCAATCCAGCCATTCCTCCTCGTCACTCACCGCCAGCCAGGGCCACGTAGCGTTCTACGTCGACCCCGACTACATGCACTACGCCTTGCGTGACCTGTCCGGTGATGCCAACCGCTTGCTGCGCGTGCCCACCCTGGGCATCTGGCAAACCTCCGCGCCGTTGCACCATCTGCTCCTGGCAAAAAAAGCCTTCAGCCAACCCGACCTGTACATCGACCGCCGCCGCCAGGTGGCCCAGGCCGATCACTTGCTGCTGCTCGAATGCCTGGCGATTTCCCTCAGCCAGCCGAGCCTGCAACGCTCATCTACCGAGCGCCACGGCGCCATGCTGGTGCGTGACGTCAAGGCGTACGTGGAAGGCAACCTCGAACATGCGCCGGGGCTGGATGAAATCGCCGAGACGTTTCACATGTCGCGCCGCCATCTGACCCGGCTGTTCGCGCTGCACACCGGCGAGACGGTGCTGGCGTACGTCCAGCGCCTGCGCCTGGAGCGCGCGCAGACGTTGTTGCGGCACACCCGCATGTCGGTGCTGGAGATCGCCAATAACGTCGGCTATGAGTCACCGTCACACCTGGCCCATGTGTTTCGCCGGGTGCTGGGCGTGTCGCCGGATGAGTGGCGCCGCGGCTGATACCGCCTCAACTTCTTTGATGTCCCGATCCCGCGCATGATCCGGCCCGATCCCGTGCGCCGCAAATCCGTCATCCGTTCATCCTCACCCCGTCAACAACAAACAAGTCCGGCCTACCGGACGAGGAGGGGCGGTGAGTGCAAAACCCTTTATCAGCTTCGCAGGGGTGCAAAAAAGCTTCAAAGTCGAGGGCCGCCAGTTTGTGGCCGTGCGCAACGTATCGCTTGAAGTTCAGCGGGGCGAAATCATCACCCTGGTCGGACCTTCGGGGTGCGGCAAGTCCACCTTGCTCAACATGACCGCCGGGCTCTTTGGC
This sequence comes from Pseudomonas sp. G5001, assembly GCF_013385475.1. Taxonomy (NCBI): domain Bacteria; kingdom Pseudomonadati; phylum Pseudomonadota; class Gammaproteobacteria; order Pseudomonadales; family Pseudomonadaceae; genus Pseudomonas; species Pseudomonas sp. G5001. Next base: position 29,594 of record NZ_JACAPZ010000016.1, on the reverse strand, counting down.
CCCACGGAGGGCCAGGTGCATTACGACGGCGCCGAGGTCAAGGGCGTCAACACCCGTGTCGGCTACATGACCCAGGCCGACCACTTGCTGCCGTGGCGCACCGTGGCCGGCAACATCGCCGTGCCGCTGCAAATCCGCCGCATGCCCAAGGCCCGGATCGACAGTCGCGTCGAGGAGCTGATGGCGCTGGTGGGCCTTACCGGTTTTGGCGAAAGCTACCCCAACCAGCTTTCCGGCGGCATGCGCAAACGCGCGGCCATGGCGCGCTTGATGGCCAGCGACCCGGAAACCCTGCTGATGGACGAACCCTTCGGCGCCCTTGATGCGCAGATGCGCCTGACCCTGCAGACCGAACTCTTGCGCCTGTGCCGCAAGCTCAACAAGACCGTGCTGTTCGTTACCCACGATGTCGATGAAGCCATCGCGCTGGCGGACCGCTGCGTGGTGTTCGCCGGTCGCCCGGGCACCATCGACCATGTGCTCGATATTCCCTTGGGCGGTGAACGCAACCTGGTGCAATTGCGCTCCGACCCACGCTACGTGGAACTCTGCGCCGCCCTCTGGAAACGCCTGGCGCCCGACGTCGCCGGTGCTGCCGATCCCGCCTCATTGGCTCACTCGCTGGAGGTCGTATGATCCAGGTCTATCGCTTGCTGTTCCTGATTTTCCTGCTGGTGTTCTGGGAGTGTGTGTCCCGCTGGTTCGGCGTGGAATTTTTCATCAGCCGGCCTTCGGCGGTGGCGCAAAGCCTGTGGAAAATCCTCATGAACGGGGTGTTCTTCTATCACGCCGGCATCACCACCCTGGAAGCCGTGCTGGGCTTTTCCTTCGGCTCCCTCGCAGGCTTGATCGCCGGTTTGGTGCTGGGCCGCGCCAAGCTGCTGGCGGATATTCTCGACCCGTTCCTGACCGCCTTCTACAGCTTGCCGAAAGTCGCGCTGGCGCCACTGTTCATCCTCTGGTTCGGCATCGGCTTGCCGATGAAAGTCATCCTGACCGCGGCCGTGGTGTTCTTCCTGGTGTTCCTCAACACCTACAGCGGCGTGCGCAACGTGTCCCGCGAGCAACTGACCATCCTGCGCCTGATGGGCGCCAAGGAGCGCGACCTGCTGACCATGGTGGTCATCCCGTCCGCTTTCACCTGGGTATTCACCGGCCTGCGCCTGTCGGTGCCCTATGCGCTGATCGGCGCGCTGGTGGGCGAGATCATCGCCGCCAACCGGGGCCTGGGCTACCTGCTCTCGGATGCAGCCTCGCAGTTCGATACCGCCGGTGTATTTGCCGCACTGGTGGGGATCATCGCCCTCGCGCTGATCCTGAACACGGCGGTGAAGCTGGCAGAACGCAAGTTGATGCCGTGGAAGGCCAACGAAGCGGAACGTGAAGTTGCGGTTTAACCCCTTATTTTTGCGGAGCTTGATCATGTTCAAACCACTGTTCATCGCCAGCGTTTTACTCGCTTCCTGCCTGCCCGCCGCGCAGGCCCAGGACCTGACCAAAGTCACCCTGGCGTTCCCCAGCGAAGGCTTCCTCTATGTGCCGATCTACGTCGCGCAGAAGCAAGGCTACTTCGCCGATGAAGGCCTGAATGTGGACGTCATCGTATTCCAGAAAGGCGGCTCGGCAGCACTCACCGCCGTGCTGGGGCGTGATGCGGATGCGTACGTCGGCCTGCCCGCCGTCGCGGTGCGCGCCCGCACCAAAGGCCAGAATGTCCAGGCATTCGCCGCCGTGCAGACCCAGTTCGGCAGCACCGTGGTGATCGACGGTGCCTCGGCGCAAAAGGCCGGCGTGTCGGCCACCTCATCCCTGGCCGCCCGTGCCCAGGCCCTCAAGGGCTTGAAGATCGGCGTCACCGGCCCTGGCAGCACCACCGACATGCTGGTGCGCTACCTGGCCAAGGATGCGGGGCTCAACCCCGACAAAGACTTCACCATCATGCCCATCGGCGGCGCGCCAAACATGCTCGCAGCGTTTTCCCAAGGCAGCATCAACGGCTTCTCGCTGTCGCCACCCACCATCACCACCGCCGAGAAGCAAGGCGGCTTTGTGTTGATGGACCTGGCCAAGGGCGAATACAAACCCCTGGACGGCTTCCTCTTCACTGCGATGATTGCCCGTGAAGACTGGCTGGCCAGCAACAAGGTCACGGCCGAAAAAATGGTCCGCGCCCTGTGGCGTGCCGAACACCTGATTGCCAGCGACCCGGACAAGGCTCGCGAGTCGGTGCGCCCGTATTTCGCCCACACCGACGCCGCCATCTTCAATGCTGCCTGGACCGCTTCGCTGCCGTCCTACCCGGCCACGCCGCGCATCGAGAAAGACGGCGTTGAGAAAAACATTCGCTTCATGAACGCTGTGGAGAGCGACCCGGTCGAACTCGACCCGCAGCAGGTCTACACCAACTCCATCGTCGACGCCGTGGCGCCGACTGTTTCCACCCTTCAGGGAGAGGCGAAATGACGCCCGAGGTTCACCTGGTCAATGTTTTTCCCGCCACCGCCCGTGGCGGCAACCCCGCGCCAACCGTGGCCGTCGCCGATGGCATGAGCGATGCCGACATGCAGCAAGTCGCCCGCGACTATGGCCATGAGTGCGGCTTCGTGTTCGCCGCACCGGTTGGCAGCGAGTTCGATTTTGCCTTGCGCTTCTGGGTGCCCAACCACGAGATGGAAATGTGCGGCCACGCCACCGTGGGAGCGGTGTGGCTGCTGGATCGGTTGGGCATGCTGCACAAGGACCGCCTGACGTTATCGACCCTGAGCGGTCCGGTGGATGCGCGGATCACCGCTGCGGGCACCCCGGATATCCAGGTGGAAATCAGCCAGCCCAAGGGCCAGGTCGAGGCGTTGAACGATGCCGAAGTCGAGGCCGAGATTCTGTCGGTGCTCGGCATCACTTCCAACGAACTGGCACCGCTGCCGATCCAGAACGCTTGCACCAGCCGGGTGAAAACCCTGATCGCGCTGAAAAGCGTGGCGGTACTGGATAGCCTGAAACCGGATTACCGGCGGATGCAGCAACTGTGCGAGCGCATCGGCTCCACCGGTTTGTACCCCTATGCGCCATCGGATCTGGACGGGCGACAGTTTGATGCGCGGCAGTTTCCCAAGTCCTCGGGTTACCCGGAAGACGCCGCCACCGGCATCGCGGCTGCCGCGTTGGCGTTTGGCTTGTTGGAGAATGGCCTGGTGACGGCAGATGATCGCCCGGTGCACATCCGCCAGGGCCGGGCCATGGGCCGACCTTCGCAAATCTCCCTGCGGTTTCGCCGGGATGCAGCGGGGCAGGTGCAAGGTTGCTGGCTGGGTGGGCATGTGGAATTTGTCGAGGAACCGGCATGAGCGTGCGCGAAAAACTGCAAGCCCTCGGGCTGGAATTACCCGAAGCGCCGAGCCCCAAGGGGGACTACGTGCCGGTGACGATTCATGGAGGCGTGGCGTATGTCAGCGGGCAGGTTTGTCGGCAGGGTGACAGCGTGATTACCGGGCCGGTGACGGACCAGACCTCTACGGAGTTGGTCAACGAAGCAGGGCGGACCTGTGTGCTACGGGCCTTGAGCGTGCTGGACCAGGCGGTAGGGCTGGAGAACGTCGAGCGCATCCTGTTCGTTCGCGGGTTTGTGTTTGGCGGGGAAGGTTTCCAGGGCTTCTCCAAGGTTGTCGACGGCGCGTCGCAACTGTTGATTGAGCTGTTTGGCGAGCACGGCCGGCATGCGCGTTCGGCGGTGGGCGTGGCGGGATTACCCAGCAACGGCCTGCTGGAACTGGAACTGACGGCGGTCGTCACTGCCTGAACCACCCACCAAAATGTGGCGAGGGAGCTTGCTCCCGCTGGGCTGCGCAGCCGCCCCAAAACCGATGATCACAGTGCCTCAGGCATACCGCGTCAACCGGTCCGGGAGCGCTTCGCGCTCCAGCGGGAGCAAGCTCCCTCGCCACAGGATTCGTGTTGCTTTCACCTCTGCAGGAACCCCGGCGAACGAGTAAACTGCCCGCCTTTTATTCTCACGACGAGACGGTGAGCTTTTGAACGCAGGAAAAACCGCAGGGCTGTTGCTGCTCACCGCCTTATTGGCGGGATGCGGCACCTCGCCACCCCGCACCCCCAACGACATCTGCGGCATCTTCCGCGAAAAAGACGATTGGTACGATGCCGCCAAGGTGACCCAGGCGCGCTGGGGCGTGCCGATCCAGGTGCCGTTCGCGATCATGTATCAGGAATCGGGCTTCCGGCAGGACGCCAAGACCCCACGCAAGTACCTGCTGTGGATCATCCCCTGGGGTCGTGTGTCTACGGCCTCCGGCTACGCCCAGGCCAAGGACGAAGTGTGGAGCGACTACCAGAAAAGCACCGGACGCTACGGCGCCAGCCGGCAGGACTTTGACGACGCCATCGACTTTGTCGGCTGGTACATGGACAAGACCTACACCATCAACGGCGTATACAAATACGATGCCTACGGCCAGTACCTGAATTACCACGAAGGTTGGGGCGGTTACCGGCAGCGTACCTACGCGAGCAAAGCCTGGCTGATGCCGGTGGCAGGCAAGGTTCAGGCGCGTTCGCAGATGTATGCGGCGCAATATGCGGGCTGCAAGAATGATCTGGGGCGTGGGTTCTGGAGCCGGTTCTGGCATTGGCTGTGACTTTGGATAGCGGGAGAGCACGATGAGCACCGAACTGGAAATCACCGACATCCGCCTCGGCGACGGCAAAACCGTGGTCAAAGGCGCCCTGATCACCACGCAATACACCGGCACTCTGGAAGACGGCACGGTGTTCGACTCCTCATGGGAACGCGGCAAGCCGTTTCAATGCGTGATCGGCACCGGTCGCGTCATCAAGGGCTGGGACCAGGGGCTGATGGGCATGAAAGTTGGCGGCATTCGCACGTTGTTTGTGCCGGCGCACCTGGCCTACGGCGAGCGCTCGATGGGGGCGCATATCACGCCCAACAGTAATTTGCGGTTTGAGATTGAGTTGCTGGAAGTACTGACGCGGGATGATTGAGGGGCGGTGAACATGGATGTTGTTGAAGCAGGGGAGTTGCCGCGCAGTTCGATAGCGGGCATTCGGGTGGTTGAGCTGACCCTTGAGGATGAAGCCGAGCTGCAGCGCTTTTTCGAAGCAGCCCCGGAATATTTTCTCGCGGTCAACGGTGAGCCAGCCACACCCACGGAGGCTCGGGATGAGTTGACTCTTGAACTGCCCGACACCTGGAGCTACACGCGGATGTATTGGATTGGCTACCGCAATGCCGAAGGGCAGTTGGTTGCGGTGGTGAATGTGGCGTCAGATCTGTTGGCGGTCGGGGTTTGGCATATCGGGTTGCTGTTGGTGGCCACGCCGTTGCATGGCAGCGGTTTTGCGCGGCAGTTGCATGCCGATTTCCAGGATTGGGTAGTGAGCCTGGGCGCACGCTGGTTGCGGTTGACGGTGGTGGTGGGGAACGTCAAGGCTGAGCGGTTCTGGCCCCGGCTTGGGTATGTTCAGGTGCGGACTCGGGATGGCATCGAGATGGGGCGGCAGGTGAATCGGGTTTCCATTCAGGTGAAGGCGTTGGCGGGTGGGGCGATCAATGAGTATTTGGCGCTGGTGGAGCGTGATCGACCGTCTTCTGCGTAGCAGCTGTCGAGCCTGGGAGAGGCTGCGTTCGGCGACTCGGTGGAGTGTCTGGCTTGATGATCGCAGTGTGGCCGACGCAGCCTCGCTTGGGCTCGACAGCTGCTACGGAGGGGAGAGCTGCGCAGTGGTGCGTACCTGAACCCTCCCTGAAGAACCTGCCCAAACCCATCGGGTAAATTTTCCTACGGTTTACTCTCATTAATTCGGAGCGTAAGCTTCGCGCGTTTTCATCAATAGCGGAGACCCTCAGTGGGTACTTGTTCGAGTGACAGTCGTCGGCCGGTCTCGATAACCGGCACATACTTGGCAAGATAACGCGCATTTTTCCGATGCCGTTGTCTCGCCCAGAAGCGAGAAGCGGCATTTCGATGGCGGCCAGTCCTGGCCCGATTCCGAATTCCCTCTCATCGACGCTTAACAGTACGTGATGCCTTGCATCGCGGTACTGCGGACGCGCCTGTCGTTTGCGACGGGCGGGCCTGTCCTGTCGTGCCCGTGACTCAATCACGGCCCAGGATGGTCGTACCTGGCCGAAGGTTTCCTCGCGTAAGTTTGGCTGGTAATGAATAGGGAAGACGCCTATGCAAGCAATCAACAACATCAACCTCAACTCGCTGATCGACACGCTGGTCAGCCTCACCGCGGCCTTCATTCTCGGTGGCCTGATCGGGTTTGAGCGTCAGTACCGCCAGCGCACGGCGGGGCTGCGCACCAACGTGCTGGTGGCGGTGGGAGCGGCGATTTTCGTCGACATGGCCAACCGCCTGGGAGGCGCCGAAGGGGCGGTGCGGGTCGTGGCCTATGTGGTCTCGGGCATCGGTTTTCTCGGTGCCGGTGTGATCATGCGTGAAGAAGGCAACGTGCGCGGCCTGAATACTGCGGCCACACTCTGGGCGTCGGCGGCGGTGGGTGCCTGTGCCGGTGCCGACCTGATCCTCGAAGCGCTGCTCGGTACGCTGTTTGTGCTGGCGGCCAACACGCTGCTGCGCCCGATCGTCAATAACATCAACCGCCAGCCACTGGACGTGGTGTCGGCCGAGGTGACCAACATTCTGTATGTGGTGGCCCGGCGTACCCAGCAGAAGGCGGTATTGGCCTTGCTCGAAGCCGAACTTGCTCGCTGCAACTACCCGGCCAGTGATGTGGACGTACGTCCCTTTGGTCCTGAAGAGGTGGAAATCGAGGCGACGCTGGCCGTGACCTCGGTAGACGGTGACGAACTGGATGCGCTGGTGGCGCGTATTTCCACTTCAGCCCTTGTGGTGCAAGCGTTCTGGAGTCCGAGTACCACCGACTAGGCCGCCTTGGCGCCCCCGGGACCGGCTCTTTACTATGCTTGTGGTGAGGAAAAGTCCTACATTCAGCTGGGACTATCCCTTCAGTTGTTACGCCGTTCCATTGGTAAGGTTGCGCGCTTGCGACTAGCCAGGCACGCAGGTGCCGCCTACCTAGGGTTATGCGCTGTTCAAATGGAGGGACCCGACTGCTGCTTGTAGGACTGTTCAGTTCCGTTCGTCGGAACTGTCATTTCTCACAGGTAGATAGGTCCCGTGTGATGTGTAACGGTACTGAATCCTCCCAGGGGAGCCTTATGAGCAAAGCTTTAATCGTGGATGACCATCCATTTATCCGCGCAACCGTCCGCTACTTGCTGAAGCAGGAAGGCTTCGACACGATCTTCGAGGCCGGCAACGGCGCCGATGCCATGCAGATTGCCCGGGAGGAGCGCCCCGAGCTGATCATCCTCGACCTGGCGATGCCGAAGCTGGGTGGCCTGGAGGTGATCAGCCGGATCAAGGCGCTGGGCCTGCCGTGCAAGATCCTGGTGCTGACGTCCTACCTGGCGGTGTTTTTTTCCACCCGCTGCATGCGTGCAGGCGCGATGGGGTTTGTCGCCAAGACCGGCGAGCTGGATGAGCTGCAAAAAGCGATCAAGGCCGTAATGTCCAACTACAGCTGCTTTCCGAGCCTGCCCACCAGCTCGGTGCGCCGCGACGATTTGCAATCCACCGAGCAGGACCTGGTGGCAGAGCTTTCCGACCGCGAGCTGACCGTACTGCAGAAGCTGGCGCTGGGGTTGGGTAACAAGGAAATTGCCGAGGACATGTTGCTCAGCCACAAGACCATCAGCACTTATAAAACCCGACTGAAGGAGAAGCTGCGGATGTCGTCGGTGGTGCATTTGTCCAAGTTCGCCCAGCGCAATCATCTGATCTGAAATGATCAACTTTCGGGTCTTGTGGCTCAGCGCAAGTGTGCTGCTGGGCGCGCTCTGCACACAAGGCCTGGCGCTTGGCGAGCCACGCACCCTGTATCTGTTGGGGCATTCCGTCATTGAAACGCCCGCCGTACGGTTGCATGAAACGCAGTGGAGCTGGCTGCGCGAACGGCGCCGGTTGTTGATGGGGATCTCTGGGCCCGACTACGCACCATTCGAGTTGAGCACCAGCGATGAACTCGAGGGGATTACGGCGGATTACGCGTCGCTGATCGCCGATGCGCTGAACATCACGATAGAAGTGCGCCGCTACGACAATCGCGATGAAGTCATCACCGCGCTCAAGCGTGGCGAGGTGGATTTTGTGGGATCTGCCAACGGCTACGAGGCGGCAGACCCGCAGTTGGTACTCTCGCGCTCCTATGCCATGGATCAACCGACCCTGGTCACCCGCACGGGTGACAGCCAGGGCCTGAGCAGCGACCTGGCCGATAAACGTGTGGCGATGTTTTATCACTACATGCAGCCTGACGCGGTGCAGGCGTTTTACCCCAATGCCCGGATCCAGCTGTTCCCTTCAACCTTCGAGGCCATCGGCGCGGTTGCGTTCGGCCATGCAGATGTTTACCTCGGCGATGCAATCAGCACCAACTACCTGATCAACAGGAACCACCTGAACAACGTCCGCATGGCCGACTTCTCGTCACTTGAGGTCAATCCCTTCGCGTTTGCATTTTCCCGGGACAACGCGCGCTTGCTATCGATCATCAATGCGGCACTGGCGGTGATCCCGGTCAGCGAGCAGATGGAAATCCTTCGGCGCTGGAGTGCCGGCAACCTGGGGTTCCTGGGGGCGGACCGGCTGCGCTTGAGTGCCAGTGAACAGCGTTGGCTGGACAAGAACCCGAGAATAAAGGTCGCGGTACTCGACAAGTTTCTGCCGGTTTCATTTATCGACAAGCAGGGCGCGTTCGAAGGGTTGAGCGCCGAGGTGCTGGCCCGCATCAGCTTGCGCACGGGATTGAAGTTTGACTTCATTCCCGGCACCTCGATGCTCCGGCAAATCGACAGGGTCAACACCGGTGGTGCAGACATGATCGCGGTGGTCACCCCCAGCGTCGAGCGCACGGACAAGGTACGCATTACCCGGCCTTACCTGACCAATCCGTTTGTGTTGGTCAGTCGCATTGATGACGGCAGCCCCCTTACCCTGGAAGACATGGCCGGCAAGCGCCTGGCGCTGATTGGCAGCAATAGCCTGCAGGAGGGCATCGCCCAGGACTATCCGAGCATCAAGTTCGTGGACGTCGAGAACCCCGAGCACGGCATGGAGCTGGTGGCCGATGGCGGTGCCGATGCCGCCGTCAATACCTTGATCAGCGCCCGCTACATGATTGCCCGCGAGTACCGTGACCGGTTGCGGATCACCAGCACGGTCGGGTCCGAGCCGGCCCGTATAGCCTTTGGCGTCAACCGCAGCCAACTGGAGTTGTATTCGATCCTCGACAAGGCGCTGCTGAGTATTACGCCCCAGGAAATGGACGAATTGGCTGGCCACTGGCGTAGCGAGGTATTGGTTGAAGACAGCTACTGGGCGCGGCACCGCAATGCGATTATTCAAGGTTTCAGCCTGGCGGCGCTGCTGTTGCTGATCACCCTCGGCTGGGCGATTTATCTGCGTCAGCTGATACGCAAGCGCGTCGAGGCCGAACGGGCGCTGAGTGATCAGATGCGCTTTATGGGCGTGCTGATCGACGGCACGCCCCATCCGATTTATGTGCGTGATCGCCTGGGCCGGCTGATGGCATGCAATAGCGCTTACCTTGATGTGTTCGGTTTCAAGCTGGAGGACGTGACCGGTAAAACCGTGGTCGAGACCGACACCGGCAATCGCCCCCAGGCCGAGTCTTTTCATCAGGATTACCTGCGCTTGATGGAGCGGGGCGAGCCACAGATCCAGGACCGCGTGCTCAAGGTGCCGGGCGGTGCGGTCCTGACCATCTACCACTGGATGCTGCCGTACCGCGACGGTAATGAGCAGGTGGTGGGCATGATCGCCGGCTGGGTGGATGTCAGCGAAAGGCAGCAACTGCTCGGCCAGTTGCAGGAGGCCAAGGAGGATGCCGACGCGGCCAACCGCGCCAAGACCACGTTTCTCGCGACCATGAGCCATGAAATCCGCACGCCCATGAACGCCGTGATCGGCATGATCGAACTGGCCCTGAAAGCCGCCGAGCAGAACCGGGCCGACCGCGATGCGCTGGAGGTGGCCGCCGATGCGTCACGGGGCATGCTGGAATTGATCGGCGATATCCTCGATATCGCGCGTATAGAATCGGGCCACCTGTCCCTGACCCTCGAGCCTTCGAACCTGCACGAGTTGCTGGCGTCGGTGGCGCGGGTTTTCGAGGGGCTGGCGCGGGCCAGGGGCCTGGTACTGCAGGTGGAGCTCGACCCGCTGATTGATCGGTACGTGCTGGTGGACCCGATGCGCTTCAAGCAAGTGGTGTCGAACCTTTTGAGCAACGCGATCAAGTTCACCCCTCACGGCCGGGTGCGGCTTGGCGCGTCCGGCTCGTCGGCGATTGCCAGCGGCTACTTGAACCTCAGGCTGTGGGTGGAAGACACCGGCATTGGCATCAGTGTCGAAGACCAGAAGCGCCTGTTCAACCCGTTTATCCAGGGCAGCAACACTGCGCAATCGGCGCGCAGCGGTTCGGGCCTGGGCCTGGTCATCAGCCGCAACCTGTGCGAGATGATGGGGGGACAATTGCAATTGAGCAGCCTGCTGGGGCAGGGCACTCGGGTGGATGTCACCCTGGAGCTGGCAGTCGCCGACAGCACGCTGATGCCGCCCGTACCGGTTGCCGTGGAAACTCCGCCGGCCCACGCGCTGAACATTCTGGTGGTGGATGACTACCCGGCCAACCGGCTGCTGCTGGCCCGGCAATTGAGCTTCCTGGGGCACCGGATCACCACCGCCGAAGATGGCGTCGAGGGGCTTGAGTTGTGGCTGTCCGGGCATTTTGACGGGGTGATTACCGACTGCAATATGCCGTTCAAGGACGGTTATGAGTTGGCGCGGGATATCCGCACCCTTGAGGGCGAGCGTGGCCTGGCGCCGTGCCTGTTGCTGGGGTTTACCGCCAACGCCCAGCCCGAGGAAGCCGAGCGCTGCCGGCAGGCGGGCATGGATGGCTGCCTGTTCAAACCCACCGGGCTTGAGGATTTGCATGCGGCCCTGGCGCGGCGCACGGCCACACCTTCGGTGGCGCCCGGCACCACGGATGAGCTGGCGGCAGGCTTTGACTTGAGCCACCTTGAGAAACTGACCGGCGGGGATATCGACGCGGTGAAGGAGCTGCTGGCGCCCTTGCTCGACAGCCTTGAGGCAGACCATGGGCAGCTGGTGAACCTGCAACGCAAGGCAGACTTTGCCGGCCTGCATGACCTGGCCCATCGCACCAAGGGCGGGGCAAAGATGGTCAAGGCCCATGCACTGATGGTTTGCTGCGAGGTATTGGAAAGCGTTTGTGAACGTCAGGCCCGCGACGAATTGGCCAGTGCCGTCGATGGCATGGATGAAGCGCTCGCGCACCTGCACCACGCGCTGTCGGGGTATTGCAATCAGACTTGACCGGTGCGGAGGGGTATTGAGCTGTTTGGGACAACTCCTACGTGAAGGTGGAACAAGCCTTATTTAGTCTTCGGAATATGTCTGGAAAATAGTGCGTCCAGTCCTTCACGAGCGCTTCTTGCTCAGGTGTTCGCCATGCCAAACAAAGCACTGACCCTCCTGATCGCCGATGAACAGCATCTGCAACGACTGTACATCGAAAAAATGCTCAACCAACTGGGCTACTACCGCATCGTTCCGGTGCAGACGTTCGAAGAAGTGCGGATCCTCACGGCGATTCCGGCCAGGCCGTTCGATGTGCTGATCATCAACGCCGGGCTGGCAGACAGCGACGGCGGGGTGCTGGCCTTCCAGGAACAGCACCCGCAGATTCGCCATGTGCTGGTCTACGATAGCCGCGAACTGGGCACGCCGGCCGCCGCACCAACCCTGCTGGTGCGCCTGCCGGGTACGCCGGACAGCATCAACCTTGAACACTTCATGGACATCATCGACCCGCCGTCAGCCACCGACGGGTTGCGGGTGTTGCCGTGGCTGCGGGAGTTGTCCGGCAGCCCTGCAGCTTAGTCCCAGTTCGGCGCGATGCCTTTGGGGCTGGTCAGCCGATGGCCACGCTCCAGGGCGGCGATCTGCGCCATGTCAGCGTCACTCAGGGTCAGGTCCAGAGCCTTGAGGTTGCTGGCCAGGTTGGCGCGCTTGGTCGACGACGGGATCACCGCGTAGCCCAGTTGCATGGCCCACGCCAGGGTCACTTGCGCCGGGGTTGCCTGATGACGTTCGGCGATCTGCTGGATCACTGGGTCCTTCAGCACTTCGCCGTAGGCCAGGGTCATGTAGGAAGTGATCTGGATGCCATGGGCCTTGGCAAACTCCGCCACGGTGCGGTTTTGCAGGTACGGGTGCAGTTCCACCTGGTTGGTCGCGATGTGCTCGGCACCGACGGCGGCAATTGCCTGCTTCATCAGGTCGACGGTGAAGTTGGAAATACCGATCTGACGGGTCAGGCCCTGGCGCTTGGCTTCCAGCAACTGGCCCATGAACTCGGCGACCGGTACCTGGTCTTCCGGCGATGGCCAGTGGATCAGGGTCAGGTCCAGGTAGTCGGTCTGGAGTTTGCGCAGGCTTTCCTTGAGGCTGGGAATCAGCTGGCCTTCGGCGAAGTTGGCGATCCAGATCTTGCTGGTGATGAACAGCTCGTCCCTTGGGATGCCACTGTCGGCGATGGCCTGGCCGACGTCGGCTTCGTTTTCGTAGATTTGTGCGGTGTCGATGACGCGATAGCCCAGCTCCAGGCCGGTGCTGACGGAGTCGATGACGACCTGGCCTTGCAGGCGGAACGTGCCGAGGCCGAATGCGGGAATGGACATGAGTGACTCCTGAAGTGGTGTGGACAATGGAGTCGAGTATCGGCCTCTCGTTCCTTCGGAAAAACCGCTGAATCCGAAAAGGACTCTTTACCAAAAGTCATGAGTGGCCGGCGGGTGGCCACACGATATCCCTCGAGAGCGGTCTTACCGGGTAGATGCGGGGGGCTGTCGGACATTTCGGGCGTTACTTGATAAGGGGCGCCTCTTTTAACCAGCAGGAGCTAGCGCAAGGACCAAATGCTCAAGGCCTTACAGCACCGAGAAACCTTGAGCAGCGGTCTGAAAAGTCGAGTTCAGGGTGAACCGTCCTTGAGGGTCTGGAAGGCTTTTACGCGCTTGACCAGGCTTTTCTTGCTGGCCGAATCGGCACTGTTGAAGAGGAACGAAAAGTCCGAGGCCAGGGTCGAGCTGCCGGCGATGGTCGCGTACTGGTGACAGGCATTGCAGTTATCGCCCTGGACGTAGGTCTCCAGGGTGGTGTTGGCCACCGGTACGTTGCCCTGGCTGATAAACGGCCCGTAGGACAGCGGCACTTGCGCACTGACACCCGGTTCCGGCTGGGTGGGCGGGTTGGGGGTGAGGGTCCAGAGTACGTTGATCAGTTTGTAGTACTGGAACACCGACTTGCCCTGGCTCTGCTGGGCGAAATTGGCCTGCACCGCGCCGTTAAGCGCCTGCAGTTCAGTGGGCAGCGGATGTTCCCGGGTGGTCTGCACGGGTTGGTCCCGTGGAAACGGCTCGGTGCAGTCGCGGTCCGGATGCTGCTGCTTGCACTGGATACGCGCCACGTTCGGCGTGCATTCGGGGCCGGTGCCGCAGTTCGGGTTGTTGAAGGCAAAGCTGTCGGGCGGCGTTTGTTGTGGCGGCACCTGGTTAGGTTCCGGCACGTTGTCCACCTGCTCGAAGGTGGTCCAGATGAAGTTGGGCGAGGCCTGGGTCTTGTTGATGATATGCAGGCCCACCAGGCCCACCACCTGCTGGGTGCACTGCAAGGTGGCCGGATTTTTGAGCCAGGCGACGGTGGTCAGGTAACGTCCGTAGAGCTCGGGTTTGCCGGTGAGGATTCGCCATGCTGCCTTGACCTCCAGAGCTCCCAGTTGCTCCTGCGGCACCGAGTTGGGCGGCAGCGAGCGCATGGGTTCACCGATGGGCAAGGACAGCCCGCCGGGGTTCTGGTTGTCGAGGTTCTGCGCGACTTTCAGCTGGTTGGCCGCGTCGTACAGCCCTTTGCTGACGATGTAGTCGAACTCGGCTTTGCCCACCTTGCGTTCAAAAAACACCAGGTTCTGCGACTGGTCCGTCAGCCAGCCGCCGGAGGCTTCCATGATCGGGTCCGGAATCGAGGCCAGGGTGCCGCTGGACAGGTGAAACCCATGCCGCGCGTTGATCGCGCTTTCGGAGGTGGCGGTCATGAACTTGCGCGCCCCCACCGACATCGCCCTGAGGCTGCCCTGGGTGCTGCAATTGGACGGCACCAGGGTTTGCACGCCCCAGCCGGTGGGCGCGGGCGCGCCGGGCAGGAAAATATCGTTGGCGTCCTTGTAGCTGGCCCATACCGGCGCCACGCTCATCGGCTGCCCGGAGGCAGTCGGTACGCCGAATTGCGCAAGGGTACTGTTCATGTCCGGCTCACCCGCGAGGGCAGGCGTGGCTGGCCAACCGGGATTCACCGGCCAGTTCAGGGCAATGAACAACTGCCAGCCAAAGCAATTCATGAAGCTCTGGCCGGTGGCGTTGAAGTTGTTGATCGGCAGGAAGCCGCCGCTTTTCGGGTTGAACACCAACTGTTGCTGCACGCAAGCGTCGGCGTCGGAAGTGGGGGATGCGTAGGCGGCCTGCATGGCGAACAGGCTCAGCACCACACTGGTCAGCAGCGATAAAACACTCAAGCGTAACCTGGACATCATCGCGCTCCTTGCAAGCAGGTAAAGCCGCACCCTGGGTGGGTGCGGCTGATGGACTGTATCAGTCAGGCGCCAGGCACCAGCGCCAATCCGGATTCCCATGGGTGTTCCGTCGCGCTGGGGTTATCGGCTTCGCCCGGGTTGAGGGCGCGCACTGTCACCAGCCCCGGTGCGGCAGTGGGGCTTACGGTGATGGTCAGCAGGTAGCCCTGGGTGCCACCGGAGTTGGTTTGCCCGGGGATGGCCGAGGCATCCGGCAGGAACTTTGTGACCTGCGCCGTCACCCCGGGATTGGAGAATTGCACCCGCGCCGTCTCGGCGGTGGTCTTGAGGTCGGCGCCTTGCACCACCAGGGCAAACTGCCCGCTGGTGCCGGGTGCCAGCCAGGCCGGCAGGTCGGTGGGTGACTGCCCGTAGAACAGGTCCAGCGGCAGCAGCTGTACCGGCCAGGGTTGCACGCCGTTGACCCGGTCCGTCACGCACGGGCAGGAATCCGGCGTCGGGCTGATGGGCGTGGTTGTCACACTCAGGCCCACCAGCAACTGCTGGGCAATCACCCACACGTAGTCGATCGGCTGGCCGCTGATGGTGATGTCGTTGATCGAGAACCCGGCGCTGACCGGCACTTCAAACACCGCTTGCAGAATCTGGTCGGAGCCGTTGGCGGCGGACTTGGCGGTGCCACGGGTGATTTTCCAGTACTGGCTGACGTCCTGGCCCTGGGGGCCTTTCCACGCCGAGAAGTCGGTGGGTTGTTGCAGGTACAGGCCGATGGGGTTGGTCAGCGACAGCCGGTTGTTCACTGCCACGCTGTTGGCCGAGAAACCGATATGCGGATCGGAGTTGCGGTAGTTCTGCCCGTATTGCGCGCAGCAGATCAACGCCTGGGAATTCTGGCTGCTGCTCAATGGCCGCAGGATGGTCGCCGCGGCAGCCAGGTACACCTCGGCGCTCAGGGTGTTGGGGCCGGAGGTCAGGTGCATCGCACCGCCGTACTGGCCTGGCACACAGGCGGTGCCGGCGTTCCATTTGTTGACGGTGTCGTAGGCCGGTTGACCGGTGGTGGGGTCGATGACCGGGTCGCCGGCCTTACCGGTCGGGCAGTCGGCGGTGTAGCGCAGGTACAGGTCTTCGAGTTGCACCTGTGGGTCGATGTAGTCGCGATACAGCCCCAGTACAGCAGTCGGATCGATGCGCCACATGGCCAGGAAATACGCCGGGTTTTCGCAAGTGAAGGTGATCTTGCGCATGTTGCCGTCGGCATCGCGCACGATGGACCACTCGCAATATTCGTCAAGCCAGCCACGGGGGCCAGAGGGCGAGAAATCCTTGTACTTGCCTTGCCAGTCGATGCTCGGGCAGCGAGTGACGGGCAGTTGCAGCAGGGTGCCTTGCTTGTTCGGGTCGTAGAGCATGTACAGGGTGTTGTTGATCGTAATCTGGCCGTTGTCGGTCAGCTCCATCACCTGTTGCATGGACATGGCCTTGCCGCCCAACTGTGGAATCACCGCCGTGCCGTTGTTGTAGAAAAACGTCCACAGCCGATTGGGGAAGGGCGCCCAGGTAATCGCCGGCGGCGTGGTGGGGCCGTAACCTTCCACCAGTGGGTTGTAATAACCCGAGCGCGGCGCGTCATTGAGGCCCGACCACGGGTTGCCGATGATCGCAGACTGGGTCCAGCCGGTGAGGTCGTTGTTCCAGTCGGTTTCAAACTGCGGCAACTGGTTTTCCAGGCCCAGCTTGTTGTAGTCCTTGGGAGCTTGCCCGGCGGGAGAGGTGAATTGTTTGAAGGGTGTGCTCATGTCGATTCTCCAGGTGTTGTTGTGGTGGAAACGGAGCAGCAACCGGCACTGGGAGCAGGGCCGGCGACGGTTTGGCGCGGGTCGTCCCACACCAGTTGGGCGATAAAGCCAGGCAGCGGCGCGTACTCCTGCGGCCTCAACACCCGGGCACTATCGAGATGGGTCACCACCACGGATAACTGCGTGGTGTCAGTGGGGCGAAGGTTCAATGCGGCAGCAGTGCGCGCGGCATTCAGCGCGCGTGACACGCCATGGGTGATGCAGCGGCCCTTGTCATCCACCAGGCCCATGCCGATGCGACTGAAGCGCCCGACATAGTGCGGATTGTCGGCGCTCACCTGCTGCGGCGTGGCGTCGGGCTGGTTGAGGAATACGTCGATCAGGTAGGTGTCGTGGGTGCAGCGCACATGGTCGAACACCACCCACGGGCCCAGGCTTGCGGTTTGTTCCTGCGCTTGCATCGGCGTCGAACTTTGCTGGCAGCAGGCTTTTGCGGGCGGGCGGCGGGTGCCAAAGGGCGGTGCGACGGGCACACCGTAGTCATAGCCGATATGCCGACTGTCCTGGGCCATGTCCCCCAGGGTGGTGTAGCGCCAGGCGTCGGCACTGGTGAAGGTGACATCGTCGGCCTCGCTGCCGGCAAACGGCTGGAGCAGGCACTGGGTGGTGTACTGCGCTGCCGGGTGGGCGCGGATCCAGACCTCCAGCATCCGGTCGATATTGGCGTGGTAGGAGCTGAACACCGGGTCGAACGCGGTGTAGGCGTTGTCGGCCATGTCGCCGCCGATCCAGCCGTGATAGTTGTCGTGGGGCTGCTCGTAGAGCCCGTCGAAATTCAGCGCGCGGTTGGGGTACAGGTCATCTTCCTGGGGGGGATCAAACACCGGGATGTTCGCCCAGGGATAACCTGGCACGCCCTGGGGCTGGCTGAAGGTGTTGAACTTCAGGGCATCGACCACCTGTTGCTGGAAAATCCGGCTCATGCCGTACAACTGGGTGCGTTCGACGCGCTGCGTTTCGCCCCGGGTGTAGAACAGCGGATTACGTTGCACGAAGCGGCAGTCCACACCGGGTACCCTGACTTTTTCACAGACCTTCGAACAGCCGTCCTTGGCAGCGGCGTAGCGCAGCGGATTGGGGCGAACCTCGCCGGTGTGCGGGTGCACGTAGGTTTCATCGAGAAACGCCTGGGGCAAGCCGGCCTGGGGGCTGCCGTCGACACTGGCGTCTTCGGCCATCCAGTCCCAGTAGGGAATGGGGCAGTCGATCAGCGCTTCCAGGTACAGCAGATAGGCCCGGTGCCACAGGGCAAACGCTTCCTGGTAATGCAGGCACCAGTTGGTGTGGATATAGGCGTAGCGCTGCCAAGGGGAGCCGCTGTCGGCGTTGGCCACCTGCATTACGTCATCGAGGCGTGAGCGGTACAGGTTCAGTTGTTCCTGTGTCAGTGCGCGAATGTCCTGGCGCACGCGTTTGACCGGGTGAGGCAGGTCGGGTGGGGGAATGCGTTCTGCCTCGTCGAACGGTGAGGCGGGAGTGAGGCGCCAGCCCTGGTTGACCCACAGCCTGAAGGTTTCCAGCGCGTCGATGGGCCAGAACTGCTGCTGGTCGAGGGTCAGCGGCATGCTACGGGAGGCCAGGTGCTGGTAGATGGTTTCGGACCAGGTCTTGACGGAGGCGGGGTCTTCGAGGAATACGAAGTAGGCGTTCATGCAGCCCACCCAGGAGGCGGCGACGGCGGCGCGTTGCTCTTGGGGGATCCAGTAGGGGGCGCTGAATAGGCCGTGGATATCGGTGGCCCATGTCGGTTTCGCGACTATCATAAGATCCCTCTCATGCGGCCCCGGTGCCTGATTTGGCTGGGCTGCTAAGCTGGATTGATGTTAGTGCGCCACCGCGCAGGATTTGTGCAAATTGGTGGGTGTTTACGGTGGATTCATTGCAGTTTTTTCAAGGAAGATATGGAAAAAATGACAGATGCCATGGATTTGAAGATTCTGGGGAAATTGCAAAGGGATTGCAGTCAGAGTCTGGAGTTGTTGAGTGACAGTGTCGGGCTGTCTTCAACCAGTTGTTACCGGCGTATCAGGCGGTTGGAGAGTGTCGGGATCATCAAGGCCAAGGTGGCGGTGCTGGATGAGCGCAAGCTTGGGATTCAGGTTACGGCGTTCTTCCTGATCAAGCTTGATAGGGACAGCAATGATATCGACCGCAAGATGCAGCATATCCTGGCGAGTCATCCGGAGATTCAGGACTGTTATCTGCTGACCGGGGAGTTTGATTTTGTGATGGTGGCGAAGTTTCGGAATGCCACTGAGTACACTGATTATATCTATCGGTTTTTAGAGATTTATCGGGATATTCCGATTCGTACTTATTCGTCTACTTTGGTGGTCAGGACGGTTAAGAAGTCTTATGAGTTGCCGTTGCCGGGGTCTTTGGTTTGAGTACATCTCCGTTTCTTCGGTAACGGCCGCTTATGGTTCCGCTCTTACAGCGGGTCACTTTTGGCAAACGCCCGGAATGCCGGCCCAGCCAAAAGTAACCAAAAGGTCTTTGCCCCACCACTCGGTGCCTCGCCTAGGCTCGGCATGCCCGCACTCCGTGGTCTGCTTTTCTGTGGGAGCTGGCTTGCCTGCGATGCAGACAACTCGGTTTTTCAGATACACCGAGGCGATGCCATCGCAGGCAAGCCAGCTCCCACATTTGAACCGTGCCCGCTTTAACTTTTGATTTTGCTTCACAACACTCCAAAAGTGAGCCGCTGTAAGAGC